>CAIYNH010000359.1 GCA_903927495.1 uncultured beta proteobacterium | reverse complement strand
TGGATGATGACTGAGGTGAACACATGAACCAGATTCTGATTGCTTATTCCACCACCGACGGCCACACCCCGCGTATTTGTGCGCATATTAAGATGGTGATGCAAGGGCTTGGGCAGCAAGTCACGGTAATGCCAATGGAGCAGGCGCTGATGCTAGATTTGTCAGCCTTTGAACGCGTCGTGCTAGGAGCTAGCATCCGCTATGGTAAGCACCAACCAGTGGTGTTCCAATTTATCGAGCGGCATCAGGTCCAATTGGAGTGTCTGCACAGTGCTTTTTTTACGGTCAACATCGTGGCTCGAAAACCGAACAAAAACCGGCCTGATACCAATCCCTATTTACTGAAATTTCTAAAGCAAATCGGATGGAAACCGAAGCTGTTGGGGGTGTTTGCGGGCAAGCTCGATTACCCCAAATATGGTTTTTTTGACCGGCAGATGATTCGATTCATCATGCTAATTACGCATGGACCGACCGACCCAAAAGCGGTGGTTGAGTTCACCGATTGGCAGCAGGTGGAGGTCTTTGCACGGCAGGTTTGCGCATTGAAATCACAAGGAAGTTAGCGCACTTACTGCCGAATCAAAGCAGGAAACAGCTTGATAAGGCCGTCCGACATCACCTCTACCGCCAGCGCCGCCAATATTAGCCCCATCAGGCGAGTCATGACATTGATGCCGGTTTTCCCTAGAACCCGGGCAATAGGTTGCGCCAATGAAAAACACAACGCAGTAGCTAATGCGATCACCACCCCATAGCCCACCAGAGTGCCCATTTGCAAAACGCTCTTGGCTTTGTCTGCATAAATCACCACGGTCGACATGGTGGCCGGGCCTGTCAGCAACGGAATGGTCAACGGCACCACGGCAATACTGGCGCGAGCCGCAGCGTCATGCATTTCTTCTTCGTTGGACTTTGCCTCGGCGGGTTGCGCGTTCAGCATGGCCAGCGCTGAAGTTAGCAGCAGCATGCCCCCGCCGACCTGGAAACTCGCCAGGGAAATACCAAAAAAGTCGAGGATGTGCAGACCCATCAGGGCACTAACGGCAATCACCATGAAGCAGCTAAAGGATGAAATCCAGATCGTGCGTCGTCGCTGTTCATGCGTGAAATCTTGGGTGTAATGGATGAAAAATGGCACGATCGCCAGTGGGTTGACGATGGCCAGCAGGGTGACGAGGGGTTTGAAGTCCATGGCCGGCATGTTATTCCAAATTCAAATCAACCCCGTTGCTGTTCTCTTGCCTTGTTTTTGCAAGCAATGCTCGCGGCTCTTAGTCAGAACATCGAAGATTGAGAAATGGGGGCAGTCGCAAAGTAGGAGGT
The DNA here is from genome assembly GCA_903927495.1 of uncultured beta proteobacterium. Classification (GTDB taxonomy): domain Bacteria; phylum Pseudomonadota; class Gammaproteobacteria; order Burkholderiales; family Burkholderiaceae_C; genus Rhodoferax. Next base: position 2,668 of record CAIYNH010000359.1, on the reverse strand, counting down.
GTTATTGACAGCTCAGTAACCGCCAGGACGAAAAATCCCGTAGCATCCCGCAACCTATTTCATCCATAAGGAAAAAGAATGGCCATGACAATTGAATTGACGGCATCAGACGGTTTCATATTTTCGGTTTATCAGGCGCAGCCAGCGGGTGCCGTGAAGGGGGCTGTAGTGGTATTGCCAGAGATCTTTGGGATAAACGCCCACATTCGGTCGGTGGCCGAAGGGTTTGCCGCGCAGGGTTATCTGGCGTTGGCACCGACCACTTTTCAGCGCGTCAAATCGAACGTGGAGATGGGCTATACCCCTGAAGACATTGCAGCGGGCGTGGCGCTAAAGGCGCTGGTAGAGGCTCTGCCTGAACCAGGTGTGCTGCAGGATATTCAGGCGGTGATTGACTACGCTGCTGCTGCCAGTCAGGGCAAAGTGGCTGTTGTGGGTTACTGTTGGGGTGGCTTGCTGGCGTGGCGTGCAGCTTGCCTGTTGTCCGGGATAGCCGTCGCCGTGCCCTATTACGGTGGGGGTATGACGCTGCCGAGCGAGCTTGCCCGAGTGCCGAAATGCCATGTGTTGGCGCATTTTGCAAGCCACGATCAATCGATCCCTTTGTCCGGAGTGACCGCTTTCAAAGAAACCCACCCCGAAGTTGGACTTCACTTGTACGATGCCAGCCACGGCTTTAACTGCGACCATCGCGCAGCCTACAACGCACCAGCAGCGGCTCAGGCACGGCAGCGCACCTTGGCAGTCATAGAGGTCGGTTTGTGCAGTAAATGAGTGCCATGATTTTATAAAAAAGTGGCCGCTAGCCATCGTTATGCAAGAATTTGCAACTCTTATTTGTGTAGCATATAAAGCCATCGCGAGTACCTCAGATACGGCGGGCCACTGTTAGATGCATATCTGATCTGCAGCGAAGAAGCCCGGTCTGCTGCTCCTCCCAACCAATATCCACCGGCACATGTGCTTGTTCTCATCACACAACGGTCTCAAAGCCTTTTTACTCAACTCACGCCCCATCCAAGGCACTCAATGCTCATTCCATTTTCATTGCAATATCAATCCGACACTTTGTTGCTTCGCCTTGCCTTGCGTCAGCACTGTCTGTGGTTTCGCGCCTAGTGTCGTATCGATTTGGAAACGGAATCACCAGTCCGATGGCTGAACGGCACCGGCCGAAGTCGCGAAAAATGTCGCTTGGAGCAATGGTGCTCGCCTACTTGGGTTGCACCTGACGGACCCATGAGTGGCTGAATTGGCGCATCGGCTCGGTTGACCCGGCACTGCCGGCATGGCTTTGAATTTGCTCTTGGTGCAAATGGGTGTCGAGTTACGAACTAACGCGGGCTGCGTGCTAAATAGCGCTTGCGCCAGAAAAAAATCACCAACGTCAATGCGATCATGACCATTGTTCCCATTGCCCACAGCAGGCCGGTTTGCTGGTGAATTAGGGGCAACGCGTCGAAATTCATGCCAAAGAACCCCGTAATTAAATTCAACGGCAGAAAAATGGCCGTCAGAACGGTGAGAGTGCGCATGATGTCGTTGGTACGACTACCCTGCACGCTGAAGTGCATTTGCACAGCCGTTTCAGCACTTTGCTCCAGCCGACGCACGTGATGCACCACTCGCTCAATGTGTTCGAGCACGTCGCGACTGCGCACTTGAAGCAGATCACGCTCGCGCTGCGCTGTGGGCGTGTCTGCATCAGGCCAGGTCTTGAGTGCTTCGATCCAATCCTGCAGGGATGCTCTTTGGTCTTCGCAAATTTCGTCTAAATGGTGCAAAGAGAGTCGCGTGTCAAGCAGTGCCCCCCAGTTGTTGAAGCGGGTTCTTGGGTTGAGCAATTCACTTTGCCAATGGTCGAGTTGATGGGTCAACTCGCGCCGCAATTCCAGAAAACCGTCAACCATCTGATTGACGATGCGCAGCATCATGTCAGCTGGACTGGTTGGCAGGCGGGCACCCGCAGGGCGCGAATCTGTGTGAGCAGCTTGCAGCAGCTTGGTCGCGTAGGCATCTCGTACAGCACAGTCGGTTGGATGTACTGTGAGAAGGAAGTGATCAAAAATGGCGAAACCCACCGGACTGGTGTCAATGCGTCGCAATATGGTCGGACCGCCACGGCGCGCTGTGGTGGGCAGTGGCAGGCCGGGATTATCGAGGTCGGTGGGACTATTGCCGGCTGCCAAACGGCGAAAAACCAGCACGTCGTATTGGGATGTGTAGTCGTAATGCGAAGGCAACTGGTTGTTGAGCAGGTCTGAAATGTGCAGATCTACCAGTTGAAGTCCGCACAAACTTTGCAGCACGGATTGAATCTGCCCTTGCAACACCTCAAATTCCCGCCGGGCGCAGGCAACCCAAAGGTAACCCTGTGCCGGCAGTCCTGCTGCTGCCAGTTTGCTCAGATCGGAACTTTCCTGCACGCTACTGTTCTGAATATGAAAAATGCGACCCTGACACCAATGCCTGTGTAAAAGATAATAGCAAAACAGTTCCCAAAGACTGTATAACAGCCTGCCGAGATGATTGTTCGAGTATCTGTAAAAAAAAATATCTGGGCTGTTCTCCTGAATATGAAACTTGCATCAGCCAATGCGGAACCAACTCGCAGTGCGTTTTAAATAATGAAAGAGTTTGTTTGTTCGACAGCCAAAACTTTAACGAC
>CAIYNH010000358.1 GCA_903927495.1 uncultured beta proteobacterium | reverse complement strand
GAGATGCAAATGCTGCTCTATACCCACCCAGTGAACGACGCTCGCGAGGCGATAGGCCTGACTCCGGCAAATTCCTTTTGGATTCATGGCACCGGCAAGCTCAATAGGTCACCCGAACCGGTGCTGATCGATCCACTTGCGCAGCTGACCCCGTCGCTCCCAGACGCAAAACCAGCCATCGTGATCACCACCTTGCGCTATGCAGCACTGGCCGAAAACTGGCCCACCTGGGCGCGGATCTGGCAAGAGATCGATGCTTGCGAAGGGCCAGCTTTGCTGCGAGCCCAAAGCCGTGGTGAGCCACTGACACTGACGCTTTGCGGCGAACGCAACGCCCAAAGCTGGGTAGCCAAGCGACGCTCCATAGTCCAAAAAATAAACAGCATATTTGACCGCCAGAGTATATCTGGCGTGCTTGGACAGCTATGAAACTAATAACAAGAGATGTCCCGCCGCGTGCGGTTTGGGCGCTAGAGAAAGCGGGTGTTCATCCGCTACTGGCGCAGCTTTTTGCGGCGCGCGGCGTTCAAAGCCCCCAAGAGCTTGACGACGGACTGGCCCTGTTGATTGCACCAGACCAACTGCTGGGTGCCGACACCGCTGCCCGCCTGCTGGCCGACGCGATTCAAACCAATAAGAAACTCTGTATCGTGGCTGACTACGACTGTGATGGCGCAACCGCCTGCGCCGTTGCCGTCAGGGGTCTGCGACTGCTGGGTGCGCGCCAGGTCAATTTCATCGTGCCGGATCGTGTGGTAGATGGCTATGGCTTGACCGCACCGATTTCGGAGCGTGTGAAAGCCAGCGGTGCCGATGTGCTGATCACTGTAGACAATGGCATTGCCAGTTTCGAGGGCGTGGCCTGCGCTCGCGCCCTGGGCCTGCAGGTGCTCGTGACAGACCACCATTTACCGGCCAGTAACAATGGGCAGATCACCTTGCCGGATGCCGATGTAATCGTCAACCCGAACCAGCCCGGTTGCACATTTCAGAGCAAATCCATTGCTGGCGTGGGTGTGATGTTTTACGTGCTGTTGGCGCTGCGTGCGCAATTGCGCGAGCGCGGCGTATTTGAGACCCGGAATCAGCCCAAACTCGATGCACTCCTGCCACTAGTGGCACTGGGTACGGTGGCCGATGTGGTCAAGCTCGATGCCAACAACCGTCGCCTCGTGGCACAAGGATTAAAACGAGTGCGAGCGCTAGTGCTGCCTGCAGGACTAGCTGCGTTATTTGTAGCAGCCGGGCGAGAGGCAAAGACCGCCACCACCTTTGATTTTGGCTTTGCGTTAGGGCCACGAATCAATGCAGCCGGCCGCCTGTCCGATATGACCTTGGGCATTGAATGTCTGCTGACCGACGATGCCACACGGGCCATGGAGTTGGCCAAGGCACTTGATGGCATCAACCGGGAGCGCCGCGAGATTGAGGGGGGCATGCGCGAGCACGCACTACTGGTTGCAGAGTCACTCTTCAAAGATGCCACCGCCCCACCACCAGCCCTGTGCGTGTTTGATGCCAGTTTTCATGAAGGGGTGGTAGGCATCGTGGCGGCCCGACTGAAAGACAAACTGCACCGCCCCACATTTGTGTTTGCCAGCAGCGGTGCCGCCTGGCACGGCCACGAGCTTAAGGGTTCGGGTCGATCAATACCCGGATTTCACCTACGCGATGCACTTGATCTGGTGGCCAAACGTCACCCGGGCGTGCTGCTGCGTTTTGGCGGTCATGCGATGGCGGCAGGCTGTACCATTTCGCAAGACAATCTTTCCGTGTTTGAACATGCCCTCAGCCAGGTCGCTCAAGAATGGCTGGATGCCGCTACCCTGACCCGCCGCCTTGAAACCGATGGCCCGCTCAAACCCGAATACCGCCGCGTCGATCTGGTCGACACCTTGCACCATGAGGTCTGGGGCCAGGGCTTTGCCGCACCCACTTTCAGTGAAGAGATTGAAGTCGTGTCACAGCGACTGTTGGGCGAAAAACACTTGGCGCTGAAGCTAAAACACCAGGGCCAGCCAGTGGATGGCATCTGGTTCGGCCGCACAGAGCCGCTGCCAACCCGGGTCAAACTGGCGTTCAGGCTCGATGCCGATGCCTGGAATGGGGTCAGGCGGGTACGATTTTTGATAGAAGCAGCAGAAGTCTGAGCATATGCTGCACAATTTGACGAACAGCCAACGCCGCACAGGACCAACCACCATGTTCAACCAAGCTCAATTCTTTGCATTTACTATAAGATCATTGACCGTTCTGACTCTGATCGCAGGGGCACTTTGGTCGTCTGCTGCGCTGGCAGAGCCGGGTGTTTCCCCGGACTCCATTACCCTGGGTCAGAGTACGGCACTGTCAGGGCCTTTAGGTGACTTGGGGCAAGAGGTACTCATAGGCGCAAAGGTGTACTTTGACGCTCTCAACGCCCGTGGCGGTATCTATGGACGCAATGTCAGGTTAATCAGCAAAGACGATGCCTATGAGACCAGCAAGACACTGGAAAACGTTAACGCCATGATTGCCGAAGACAAGACCCTGGCGCTATTCGGAACCTTCGGCACACCCAATAACGAAGCCCTGATTCCGATCGCGCAAAAGGCCGGACTTCCCATATTCACCCCTTATACCGGTGCCCCGTCCATCCGCGACAAGTCGTTCAGAGGGGTCTACAACTTGCGAGCCAGTTATGCCGATGAGGTTGAACGTCTGGTTGAACACCTTGACACGGTGGGCATCAAGAAGATTGCGATTGCTTATCAGAATAACGCTTTTGGCAAGGAAGTACTGAACGCAGCCAACCAATCTATGGAGCGGCGCAAGATCAAACCCCTGTTGGCAGTTTCGATCGAAAGCAGCGCCAGCGATGCAGCTAGCGCCGCTGAAAAGCTGCTGGCGGCCGGGCCCGAAGCGGTGTTGCTGGCACTGGCTGGAAAGCCCACCATTGAGACCATCAAAAATATCGCCCAACGCCGCCGTGGCATGCAGATGTACGCCTTGTCGGTGCTGGCAACTCCGTCCAATCTACGGGCGCTGGGCAAGGATGGCACCGGAGTCGCCATCACCCAGGTGGTACCTTTCCCGGTGAATTCCACGATGCCTTTGGTACGTGAATACCAACAGGCCATGACCGCAGCAGGTCACACCGAGTTCTCACATTTGAGCCTGGAGGGCTACATCAACGCCAAAGTTACGGCCGAAGGCTTGCGCCGCTCAGGTCAAAAACTTACCCGCGCCGGGTTGATTGCAGCCATGGACAGTATGCGAGCCTACAACCTGGGCGGCATGGATGTGACTTTTGGTCAAGGTGCTGCAAGCGGGTCACGCTTTGTTGAACTGACCATGGTGAATGCCCAAGGAAAGTTGATTAAATAGCAACTTCACGTATGCACCTAAAATTCAACGGTGAATACACTGAACGCCGACCTTCACTGCCACTCCGTTATCTCTGACGGCACCCTGACTCCCGAGGAACTGGCGCTGCGCGCGAAGGCCCACGGTGTAACACTCTGGGCGCTGACCGACCACGACGAAATCAGTGGCCAGGCTCGCGCCGCTACTGCGGCGTTCACCTGTGGGCTGGACTACCTCACCGGTGTCGAGATTTCAGTCAGTTTTCTGGATAAAACCGTTCACATTGTGGGCTTGGGGTTTGATGCCGACAACACGGCGTTGCAGTTGGGCTTGAGTCAAACCCGGGGCGGACGCTCGCTTCGGGCGCAAGAGATGGCTGATGGCCTGGCCAAAATAGGTATCAAAGATGCCTTCCAAGGTGCACTCAGATTCGCTGGCAACCCGAACCTGATCTCACGCACCCACTTTGCCCGCTTCATGGTCGAAACCGGTGTCTGCAAAGATACCTACGAAGTCTTTCGTAAATACCTCACCGATGGCAAACCCGGATATGTTGAGCACCGCTGGGCCAGTCTCAAAAATGCAGTCAGCTGGATTACACAAGCCGGAGGCGTGGCCGTGATTGCACATCCTGCGCGATATGGTTTCAGTGCCAACGAAGAGTTTGCACTCTTGAGCGAATTCAAAGGCCATGGCGGACGTGGCATTGAAGTGGTCACCGGCAGCCACTCCAGCGCCGAGACCAAAACATACACCCACACGGCGCTTGAATTTGACTTGGCGGCCTCGCGCGGCAGCGACTTTCACAGCCCCGACGAAAGCCACACAGAACTCGGTGCACTGCCCCCGTTAGCACCCCAGCTGGTGCCGGTGTGGGAACTGATGCGGAGTCGCATCCGGCGTGGTGGTGACGGCTCTACGGCGAACACCGCCAACCCCCCCCGATAGCGCACATGTCCTTCTGGCGCAGCCGCCAAGGTGGCGGAATTTTGCTGATTATCCTGACAGCGCTCACCTTTGCCACTCTCGATACCGCCACCAAGCACGCCACAAAACTGGCTCCTGTGCTGATGCTTTTGTGGTTTCGCTACGCGTTTCAAGCCGTCGTCACGTTAGCGCTGCGCTTTCCAGTGCAAAGTAATGAACTTTTCGTCACACCCAACCCACGCTTTCAGGTGCTGCGCGGGGTACTGCTGCTTACCACCAGCGCTTGCTCGTTTTTTGGCTTGCAATTCTTGCCACTTGGGGAATTTACCTCCATCGCCATGCTTTCCCCAATGGTGGCAACCGCATTGGCGGCCTGGTTGCTGAAGAACCACGTGACACAAGCGCGCTGGGCGCTAATGGCCACCGGACTGATTGGGGTGTTACTGGTGGTGCGCCCTGGTGGCCAGGTATTCGGCTGGGCCTTGATGTTTCCGGTGGTACTGGTCAGCACCTATGCCTGGTTTCAGGTTCTGACCAGTCGGCTCAGTGGCGACGAAAATCCCTACACCACGCATTTTTATACCGGCCTGGTGGGTGCTCTTGTGATGACCCCGATTGTGATTTTCAGTTGGAGCAGCGCCGCTCTGTTGGACTACTGGTACTGGTTTGTAGTGGTCGGATTTTTGGGCACATTTGGCCACCTGATGCTGATTCGTGCCTTTAACCGTGCCAGCGCGGTAGTGCTTGCACCTTACCTTTACACACAAATCGCCTTCGCTACCTTGCTCGGTTGGCTGGTGTTCAAGCATGTGCCGGACGCTTTGGCGTGGGCAGGTATCGCAGTTATTGCCGTCAGTGGTGTGGGCAATGCGCTACTGACTGCCAGTGAAGGTGTTCAGCAGCGACAATAAGACCATGCCACAACTCTTTGAAATTCATCCTGAAAACCCGCAGGCGCGTTTGCTGAAACAGGCAACCGCCCTACTCGACAAAGGCGAGGTGCTAGCTGTGCCCACCGACTCCAGTTATGCTCTGGTGTGCCACCTTGACGACAAGGCTGCTGCCGATAAACTGCGCCGTATTCGGGGCGTGGATGAGAAACACCACCTGACCCTGTTGTGCCGCGATTTATCAGAACTTGCAAACTACGCAAGGGTCGATAACCAGCAATTCAGACGCCTCAAGTCGGCCACGCCTGGTGCCTACACCTTCATTCTTGAGGCCAGCAAAGAGGTGCCACGCCGCCTCAGCCACCCATCGCGCAAGACCATTGGCTTGCGTGTGCCTGACCACAAGGTGCTGCAAGAGTTATTGAGTCTGCACAGCACGCCCCTGCTTGCGACCACCCTGATTGCGCCCGGCGACACCGAACCGCTCAACGATGCGCAGGAAATTCGCCTGCGCTACAAGGGCCGTATTGCAGCCATCATCGACTCCGGTGCTTGCCCACGCGAACCGACCACCGTGATTGATCTGACCGACACCGAACCGGTGGTCATTCGTGAAGGGCGTGGTTCACTGGCCGCGCTCGGTCTGTAACAATTTGCACTGAGACAATCACGCCATGGATTTTTCCCACCTGATTCAAACCATATCCCTCTACGCCATACCGGTACTGTTGTCGATTACCGTTCACGAAGCCGCCCACGGCTATGCAGCGCGACATTTTGGCGATAACACTGCCTACAAGTTGGGACGTGTTACCTTGAACCCGCTCAAACACATTGACCCCATGGGCACCATCCTGATGCCGCTGCTCCTGTACGTGGCTACTTCAGGAGCTTTTCTGTTTGGGTATGCCAAGCCGGTTCCGGTGCGTTTTGGTAATTTGCGCAATCCCAAACGTGACATGATCTGGGTGGCGCTGGCCGGCCCAGGTGTCAATTTCATTCAAGCCCTCATCTGGGGCGCACTGTTTTATTTGCTACAAGGCGCGGGTTTGACTGAACCCTTTTTCATCAAAATGGCCCAGGGTGGAATTTTGGTCAATGTGGTGATGTTTGTCTTTAATTTGTTTCCACTGCCGCCGCTGGATGGCGGTCGGATCTTGGTCGGATTGCTGCCCTACCGGCAAGCCGTGCTGGTGTCCCGAGTGGAGCCGTGGGGATTCTTTATTGTCATGGCTTTGGTGATTGCCGGGGTCGTGAGCAGTTTTTGGATGCAGCCCTTGATGGGCTTAACTTTCAGCGTTATTGATCTGTTGCTGTCGCCTCTGGCGATGCTGGTGAATTAATTGCGCAGCTTTTTTTAAAACTTCTGCACCTGTACCCATGAGTATTGAGCGTTTTCTGACCGGCATCACCACCTCCGGCACACCTCATCTGGGCAATTACGTGGGCTCAATCCGGCCAGCGGTACGCGCCAGTCTTGACGACAACGTGGAAAGTTATTATTTCCTTGCTGACTATCACGCCTTGATCAAAATTGATGACCCGGCGCGGATCCAGCGTTCAACGCTGGAGATTGCCGCCAGTTGGCTGGCGGCCGGACTGAATCCCGAGCGTGTCATTTTTTATCGCCAGTCGGACATCCCTGAGATTCCCGAATTAACCTGGTTTTTCAGCTGCGTGCTAGGCAAGGGTGTGCTTAATCGCGCCCACGCTTACAAGGCCGCTTTTGACAAGAACACCGCCGCCGGGCTTGACCCGGACGCAGAAGTTAACGTCGGCTTGTTCATGTACCCGGTGCTGATGGGGGCAGATATTCTGCTGTTCAACGCCCACAAGGTACCCGTTGGACGCGACCAGATCCAACACATCGAGATGGCACGCGACATGGCCAACAGTTTTAACCACCGCTATGGTCAGCACTTCGTGACACCAGATGCCGTGATTGAAGACAATGTTGCGACGCTGCCGGGCCTGGACGGTCGCAAAATGAGCAAAAGCTACGACAACACCATTCCTTTATTTGCCAACCGGGAACAACTGCAAAAACTGATTGCCAGCATCGTTACTGACTCCAAAGCACCGGGTGAGCCCAAGAACGTAGAAGGATCAGCCTTGTTCCAGATTTATCAGGCTTTTGCCAGCACTGAAGAAACTGATAACTTGCGTCAGGCCTATACCAACGGCGTTGCCTGGGGTGATGCAAAACAAATCGTGTTCGAGCGGATCGACCGAGAAATTGCGCCAATGCGTGATGCCTATCTGACGCTGATCAACAACCCAGCCAAAATTGAAGACATCCTGCAGGCCGGTGCTGCCAAAGCACGGGCCATCGCCACGCCATTTATGCGCCGGTTGCGCTACGCGGTCGGTTTGCGGGATTTACGAGATCAAGCTGCCAACACGGTCAAGGCGGCCAAAGTGGCACTGCCTGTATTCAAACAATACCGCGAATCAGATGGCCTGTTTTACTTCAAGCTCAACAGTGCTGAAGGTAAGTTGTTGCTGCAAAGCACCGGATTTACCGCGCCCAAGCTTGCCGGCCAGACCATTGCGGCACTACAAACTGGTGGAGCATTGGCAATGAAAGAGGTAGCGCACCAGTTGACCTGGGCTGAATCGGT
>CAIYNH010000357.1 GCA_903927495.1 uncultured beta proteobacterium | reverse complement strand
GGGCCGCCTGCAGCAAACACGTTGGACGCAAGGCCCGCTGTTACTGCACCCAGGCCAAGGGCACTCAGGTTGAGGAAGTTTCTACGGCTCAAGGTGGGTTCGCGGTATTCGCACTGGATGCACATCATGTTTTCTATTTCACGGTTTCGGTTACAACGGGGTCTGGCCAGAAGAAACTGCGCAGATGGGTGCGCGCACGGCCGCGGATAGCACTCCTGATACGAACGCGGTCCACACCGCTGACGTTGTGCGCACGCAGCGCCAATCGGAATGCACAATAAAAGCTGACGCCAACATTGAGCAGACCCGTCACTACCAGGCCCGCCACACACCACCAGAAGTCTGCCCGGTAGACGATGTCCGTGCCCAGACTGGCTGCTGCTGCCGCAAGCTGACCGGTAGACAAAGTGACATGGCGCACTTGCAGATCCAGCCCAAAGAATGTGGCGAACGCGGGCAACAGGCCCAGCATCAAGCCGAGCGAAACGTTGGCAGCCAGACCCGAAATGTTATTGCGCATGACCGTTGCCCAACGATCAGCACGTTTTGTGCCGACGATGCGGGCAATTCTGGGGTTGTAGCGAAGCGCAGAGTCCAGCCGGTTCAGCACAAACCAGTTTTCCACCCAGCCGGCCAGGATGCTCGAAGCAAACAGCAGCACACCAGTGAAGGCGGCAAAGAGCGCAGTGGGCCCGAGCAGTGTCACATCATGCAGCACATGTGCGGCAACGGTCGCGTCAATCATGGGGTGTCCGATGCCAAACCACAGCGCGGTGCTGATGAGCATGACGCAAGGGATGACCAGCGCCAGATTGCCAGCAATCGCAGCAACCTGGGAGCGCACCAAATGGGCCACCTCATCGACAAACTCTTCCACCGCATTGGCACTGCCAAGCTCCTTGAGTTTGGCTGCCATGGCCGGCGCAGTCATGGCAGGCTGCTTGGTGGCCACCGTCCAGTGCAGCAACTGCACCAGCACGAAGCTCAGGGCGTAGTTCATGCCGGCATAGAAGCCACCCCAGAAAGCCGATAAGCCCATGGATAACACAAGGAACTTCATCAGCGTGGTGATGGACATCACGGCGCCGCCACCGGCCGCCTGGCGCAACATCAGCCGGTACTCGGCCCGTGTGCGTGTGATGTAGTGCTCACCGGTTTCAGAGCTTCGCTCGGCCACCTTGGCCGCCAACATGGAGGAGTTGGATGTAATCAGTGCCTGCAAGCTCAAGCGTTTTTGACCCACGGTCACCAGATGTGCCAGCAACTCGGCAGTGCTTTGGCGTGGGTGATTTGAGAGCAGGCATTCCAGCAACGCGCGAATGCGCAGAACCCGATCACGCATCTGACGCAGCTGAAACACCAGGTTGACCGATATGCCGTGCTCGTCCAGATGGGTGTACACCGAAGCAGCGGCATGGCGACAGGCATCGAGTTGTTCCAGATATTGCGTAAGGGCCTGCCGGCACTGTGCCGTCGGCATGTCTGGGCTGACCAGGAAGGCCCGGTACAAATTGTCAAGCTTGCTGGCCAGTCCGTGAAACGGTACAGCTTCACGCGCCGGAGCACTCATGCGCAGACGCAACTCAGGTGAAAAGCCGGTGGCGCTTACCTGGCTGCTACAGAAGGTGATGGACTCCATCAATAAGCGTTGCCAGGGCGTTGCTTCGCACAGGTTGACCACCATGGCAATCGGGGCAGGGCCTTCAAATAGGTCACCCAATCGCAGCAGCATGGCCTCGTCGAGTGCTGCTATCCATTGGGCGTCAAATGGGTGGTCAAACACCAGCGAGAACAGCATGGCCGCATCGGCCGTCTCCGGCGTGCCGGGCAGAATCTTCAGGCGCAGGCGTTCAAAGAATTCGCTGACAAAAGCACTGCGCGAGGAAAAGCCAAAATCGGCCAGCAAGGCGGT
>CAIYNH010000356.1 GCA_903927495.1 uncultured beta proteobacterium | reverse complement strand
TGTATTTTTCGTCGATGTCTTTGTCAGCCACGCCTTTGGACTTGAGATAGGCGCGCAAAATCTTGTTGGTGGTGCGGGGGTAAACATAGTCGGTGCCCAGCAGGACCCAGCGCTTGGCGGCACCGCCATCTTTGCTCATCAAATAGTCCACGGCTGGAATGGCCTGCTGGTTGGGTGCAGCGCCGGTGTAGAAGACGTTCTTGGACAACTCTTCACCTTCGTACTGAACCGGGTAGAACAGCAGGCCGTTGAGTTCTTCAACCACCGGCAAAACCGATTTGCGCGAGACGCTGGTCCAGCAGCCAAAGATCACATCGACTTTGTCCTGCGTCAGCAACTGCTTGGTTTTTTCAGCGAACAGCGGCCAGTTGGAGGCCGGGTCCACGACCACGGGCTCGAGCTTCTTGCCCAGCAAGCCACCCTTGGAATTGATCTCGTCAATAGCCATCAGCACCGTGTCTTTCAAGACGGTCTCAGAAATAGCCATGGTGCCAGACAAGCTGTGCAAAATGCCGACCTTGATGGTGTCAGCTGCAAAAGCTGGCATGGCCGACAAGCCCGCCAACGCGACGGCAGCAGTGAGCGCCTTGAGCGTGAAACGACGTGAATTTAAAGTTGACATGTAAACGACTCCGGTAGTTGAAAAAGTAACCCTTCTCGCTGCGCAGTGCCGAACCTGAACTCAGACTATTGCGTTGCGATGGGGTGACTTTATGGAATCGAAGCGGTTTAGCAAATACGCCGAGTGGCGTAGGGACCTGCCGGCAGTGGCACGCAATTGAGCAAGACCAAGGCTCAGTGCCGACTGGGTTAAGACGAAGTCGTCGTTGATGTTAATACAGCCCTACAAACGCCGCCGGTTCATGCACAATTGATAGCACACTACGCAAGCTTGACAGGCACTGCAGGTTGATTTGGTTCAACGGTCAGGGTTCGCCCAAATCAATCGTCTGGGCCAATGGCAGACCCACTGGCGCGGAGTAATCAGCCACCACAAAAGCCCGCGCAGGGTGCATGGCAGCATCCTCCAGCACGTCAAGCACAAAAGCGATGGAGGCTTTGTCAAGCGCTGCAAATGGCTCATCGAGCAAAGTCACGGCAGCGCCGCTGGCAAACGCGCCCGCCAGCCAGACCTTGCGCTTGCTGCCGGTTGAGAGCATGAACATCGCTTTGTTCAAATGCGCCGTCAGCGACAAGCCGTCCAGCAGATCGGCCAAAACGCTCGCATCAACTGGGCCATAGCGCTGCGGCAGTGTTTTGAAATAGCTGTAGGGTGTGAGTTGATCCCATGCCGTCGTGCGCGGATCAACCCAAAACACCTGCCGTTGGTAGCGGTCGGGCGATTCATGCAAACACACACCGTCCGCCTGCAACTTTCCCTTGCTCGCCGGCAAATCGCCCGCCAGCAAACGCAGCAGTGTGGTTTTGCCAGCGCCGTCGCCACCACGCACCAAGGTTAGGCCAGGCGGGATGCGGGCAGACCAGTTGTTAAATAATTGGCGCTGTTGGGAATATGCGAAACACAAGTCTTGCACTTGTAAAGCGAATGGCTCGACTACGGCACTTGGACGCATTGCTTGTGTCATGGTTGTTAGAAACCTGTCTGCTTCAGCCTGCGCCAAGGCATCAGCCTCGTCGGCGTAGTTCACGCAGCATGAACAGGTAAAGCCCCTCGACCTTCTCTCTTGCCCAAGGGGTTTTGCGCAAAAACTTCAGGCTTGACGGCACACTCGGATCAAGGGCAAAACAGCGCACTGGTACGCGCTGTGCCAGCCCGTCCCAGCCATAATGCGCGCTCAACGCAGTCACCATGGTTTCCAGGGTAATGCCGTGCAAGGGATTACGTGCTTGTTGCGCTGCAGGTTTGGGCGGTGGAGTGTCGGAGGGTAGCGTCGTCATGGGGCGATTTTGACACCATGTGTCAGGCCTTTTTGGCATTTACCGGGTTAAAAACTTTCCGTACGCAACCGACAATCGGCCCATGAACGAACTCAAGCAACTCGAATCACTCGGACTGGTTTTGCCCACACCAGCCTATATCCTGGGAGCCATCCTGTTTGGCATCGTGGGCTATATGGCGTACCGACGCGGAAGAAAAACAACGCGCGCTGATCTGACATGGACTGGCATAGCGCTGATGCTCTACCCCTACGCGGTCTCTGAAACCTGGATGCTGTGGGCACTGGGCCTGGCACTGTGTGGCTGGGTGTTTGCCAAGTGGCACTGACTGGTTAACCCCTCAGCACCGGTCTGCTACCCCTCAAACTGTGGATGCAATTGCCGAATGCGGCTCATGACCATGCCCGCCGCCGCCGTGCGGGTTTCCACACCAAGCTTGGCATAAACGTGTTCCAGGTGTTTTTTGACTGTCATCGGGCTCGAGCCCACAATGTCGCCAATGTCGCGATTGATCTTGCCCTTGACCACCCAGTACAGCACTTCGGCTTCTTTGGGGGTGAGCTTGAAGCTCAGGGCCATGACCTCGATCACACTCTCATCCGAAGTTTCTTGCATGATGATGAGCCAGTCGCCACCGCCCTCGCTGTCGCCAATTTGCTGATGCAGGCGAAAGGTCAGGCGCTTGGGGCCAATCTCGATGCTCAGGCGCGGTGGCTCACGCAGCACCTCCTTGCTACCCACATGGCGGCGCAACCACTTCAGCACCGGCATCGGTGTGGTGGGTGCATCGGTGCCGTAATACTCCATGAGCAAGTCGCGCGCCAGCGGGGTTTGCCACATCAGCCGCCCGTCGCTGACGCGCACGGTGATGCTGGCGTAGCCAAATGCATCCAACGCACTGCGCGCCTGACGGCGCTCGCGAGCGCCTTGCAAATGCACCTGCATGCGGGCCAGCACCTCTTTGGGTTTGATGGGCTTGGTGACGTAATCGACACCACCGGCTTCCAGCGCCGCCACCAAATGTTCGGTCTCGGTCAGACCGGTCATGAAGATGATGGGAATATGCGCGGTTTGTGGTGTCGCCTTGAGTTGGCGCGCTACCTCGAACCCATCCATGCCCGGCATCATGGCATCCAGCAGCACAATGTCAGGCAGGGCTTGCGCGGCGCGCTGCAAAGCAGCTGCGCCATTCAGCGCCACTAGTACCGTATAGCCCGATTCGTCCAGCGCGTCGTGCAATACCGACAGGTTATCGGGCACGTCGTCCACGATCAGAACGACATCACTGTTGGTGCGGTCCAGCGTCTTGTTAAGTTGGTGTGTCATGGTGAATGCCAGCCAGTTGCTGGCTCATGGTCTCGAATTGATATTGCCGGGCCAGGGCGCGCATGCTGCCGACAAACTGCGCCAACTCGGGCTGCGCGGCCTGCATCGCTTCAAGCAGATTCAGAATGCCACGGTAATAACCCAGCTCAACCACCTCGCGCAGGGCCTGCAGTTGCACCGCATCGGGATAAACCCGCACATCTGGCAACTGCGTGATAGGGGCTGCCAGGGCTACCAATGGGGTCTCAGCCCAGCAAAGGTTCAAACGTCGTCCCAGCCAGTCCAGCAAATCGGTATGCCGCACAGGCTTGCAGAAGAAATCCTCGCTGGGTAAGTCCAGATCGTTGTCCATCCCCTTGTCAAATGCGTTCGCTGAGACGATGGCGATCTGCATCGTAGGACACGGCGTGCCATGCCGCATGACACGCAGGCGGCGAATCGTCTCCCAGCCGTCAATACCGGGCATGGCCAGGTCCATAAAAATAGCATCAGGCGCAAAGCCTGCGGCCAGCAGATCAAGGCAGTCATGCCCACTGGCGGCTGTGCGCACCTCAAAACCCAACGGTTGCAGCAGTTGCAGCAACAATTCCCGGTCGGTTTCTTCGTTGTCAACCACCAGCACTCTTCGACGCGGCCCGGTGTAACCTGATCGTGGGCGCACAGGACATCCTGAAAACGGCTCGAGCAACGCCGTTTGCGCCCCTTCTTGTTGCGTCGTGAATCGGTTCGGCACCTCAGGCAAAAACAGTTTCACCTTGAACACCGAGCCCACACCGGGGCTGCTGGTCACAGTCAGTTCGCCGCCCATCAGGTCGGTCAGCATTTTCGCAATGGTCAGGCCCATGCCGGCTCCGGGGGCAGCCATGCTGCTGGCTGCCGCGCGGGTGAAGGGTTCGAAAATCTGCGCCAATTCTGCATGCGTCAAACCTGGCCCGGTGTCTTCTATCTCGATATGCGCCATTTCCCGTGCATAGCGCAATCGCAACGCGACCTGTCCCTTGGCAGTGAACTTGATGGCATTGCCAAGCAGGTTGATCAAAATCTGGCGCACACGCTTTTCATCGGCCCGCACCACACTCGGCAATTTACCTTGCACCTCAAAGACAAAGACCAGCGCCTTTGCCTGGGCTTGCAACTCAAACATGCTGGCAATGTCTTGCATAAAGCTCTCAAACGCCAGGGGACGCGCATTCAGGGTGAGCTTGCCACTCTCAATATGCGCCATGTCCAGTGTGCCTTCAATCAGCGAAAGCAAATGCTCGCCGCCACGCTTGATCACCGCCACCGCCTGTTTGCGGTGCGCCGGAATGCTGGCATCTTCGCCCATCAATTGGGCATAGCCCAAGATGCTATTGAGCGGGGTGCGTAACTCGTGGCTGATAGCGCTGATGTAACGGCTTTTGGCCTGATTTGCCTGTTCAGCCACGCGTTTGGCCTGTTGCAAGGCCTGATCGGTCTGGCGATGCGATTCAATTTCACGCAGCAACAGGCTGGTTTGCCGGTTCGATTCCTCCTGTGCCACCCTGCGGCTTTGATGCGCAAGCACCGCCCACCAGGCCACCAATCCACCGATGAGCAGCAGCGCCAGGTAGGCTTTGAGCAAGCCCGAACGCAGCGCCTCTTGCGGTGCATGAAGTAGCTCCACATCCGTTGCTGCGAGGGCCAGAGTACGTAACTCCTGCTGATACAACAGACCCAACACCGCCGCCAGCAATGGTGCAATCACCAGCATCAGCAGCAAAAAGTAGCCCAAACCCTTGTCCAGATGTGGTGAGACGCGCTGCGGCAGCAGGTACCGCAAACTTGCTGACCATTGCGCAGACAGACTGGCGTGAGGCTTGCAAAGATCGCCGCAGCGGGCATCAAGCGTGCAGCACAGTGAACAAATCGGCCCCTGGTAGGCCGGGCAATGCGCCATGTCGGGGGCCTCGTACTCGCGCTCGCAAATCACACACCGGTGTTGCGTAATGCGATCTTTAGCAGAAAACCCGGATGTGGACTTGCCATGCAACACGCTATTTCTGGCAATATAGTACTTTCCTTGCGTCAAAAATGCTATCAAAGGCGTAGCTGTGAGTGCAGTGCCCATAGCAATTAGAGCCGAAAATGCTTGTGCCATTGGACCAAAAAATCCGAGGTAGGCGGTGACCGACAAAAGCGAAGCCAGTGCCATGGCCCCCACGCCCACCGGGTTGATGTCGTACAAATGGGCTCGCTTGAACTCAATGCCTTTCGGGCTCAAACCCAGCGGTTTGTTGATCACCAGATCCGCCACCACCGCCATCATCCAGGCAATGGCAATGTTGGAATACAGTCCCAGCACATCGCCCAGCGCCGCAAACACGTTCATCTCCATCAGCATGAATGAAATCAGGGTGTTGAACACGACCCACACCACACGGCCTGGGTGGCTGTGCGTCAGCCGCGAGAAAAAATTGCTCCAGGCGAGTGAACCGGCATAGGCATTGGTGACATTGATCTTGAGTTGCGACAGCACCACAAACACGGCTGTGGCCGCCACCGCCCAGCCGTAATGAGGAAACACATACTCATAGGCCGCCAGGTACATCTGATTGGGGTCAACCGCCCGGTCGATTGGCACCGCGTTTTGAATCGCCAGATACGCCAGTAGCGCACCGCCCAGCATTTTGAGTACCCCCAACACCACCCACCCTGGCCCACCCACCAGCACTCCGAGCCACCAGCGCCCCTGGTTGGCAGCTGTGCGCGCCGGCATAAAACGCAAATAGTCGGCTTGCTCACCCATTTGCGTCATCAACGCCACACCCACGGTAAGCGCCGCACCAAACAAGGGCAAACTAAACCCGTCGCTCTGCCCTTTTTCACCGATATAGTGCACCACGCCCGCAAAAGCGCCTGGGTCGCGCAGCAAAACAAACACAAACGGCACGATCAGCATCAGCAGCCACAGGGGCTGAGTCCAGACCTGCAAGCGACTGATGGTGGACACGCCAAAAGCCACCAGTGGAATCACCACCAGAGCACAAATCACATAACCCCAAACCGGTGGAATATTCAGCGCCAACTCCAGCGCGTAAGCCATCACTGCCGCCTCCAGGGCAAAGAAGATAAAGGTGAATGACGCGTAAATCAGCGAGGTGATGGTGGAGCCGATGTAGCCAAAACCAGCACCACGGGTGAGCAAATCCATGTCCACCCCGTAGCGGGCGGCATAGATGCTAATCGGCAAGCCTGCCAAAAATATGATCATGCCGGTGACCAGGATTGCCCAGAACGCGTTAACAAAGCCGTATTGCACCAGCAAGGTGGCTCCCACTGCCTCCAGAATCAGGAACGAAGCTGCACCAAAAGCGGTATTGGCAACACGCCACTCAGACCATTTGCGAAAGCGCTGCGGCGTAAAGCGCAAGGCATAGTCTTCCATGGTCTCGCTGGCCACCCAGGCGTTGTATTCGCGCCGCACCAAGGTGATGCGCTGCGGCGGCTCGGCCTCATGCACGTGGGGTTTATCGTTAGAAGGAGATGAAGTCACACCGATATGGTGCAGCTTTCGTGCCACCGCACCTGCGCACTTGCCTGGCGCTGATACCTTGGCCTAATTCTTTAACCCGGTTTAAACTGCTGGGCATAAGTTTTGCATAATCTTCCCCATGGAACTTACCCCCCGAGAAAAAGACAAGCTGCTGATTTTCACCGCTGGATTGCTGGCTGAACGCCGCAAAGCCCGAGGCTTGAAGCTCAACTATCCCGAAGCCATCGCGTTGATTAGCGCCGCTGTCATGGAAGGTGCCCGTGACGGTAAAACCGTGGCGCAATTGATGAGCGACGGGCGCGCCGTGCTTACCCGTGCTGATGTGATGGACGACATCGCCGAGATGATTCCAGACATCCAGGTGGAGGCAACCTTCCCTGACGGCACCAAGCTGGTGACTGTGCATCAGCCGATAGTTTGAGCCGTTAGGTCCATGCTATTTTATTTTTTTCATAGCACCTTGTGCTTGCTGCACTAGCGCTAGAGCCTTATTTATAAAAAGAGAAAACCATGAGACCTGGTGAAATCATTCCGCTGGAGGGCGAACATCTACTCAACCTGGGCCGAAGAACCTTGACCCTGGTGGTGCAGAACACCGCTGATCGTCCGATTCAGGTTGGCTCGCACTACCATTTTGCCGAGACCAACGGTGCCTTGGGTTTTGACCGCGCTGCAGCGCAAGGCATGCGATTGAACATTGCCTCGGGCATGGCGGTGCGCTTTGAGCCCGGCCAGCAACGTACCGTGGAGCTGGTCGATTTTGCTGGAGATCGAGCAATTTATGGCTTTCGTGGATTGACCCAAGGCGCACTGTAGGCATTTGCAGAATCACAATAACCGTTCGGGCTGAGCCTGTCGCAGCCTTTGATACCACCCTTTCGCCAGCCCTTCGACAGGCTCAGGGCGAACCGAGAAAGTGAATGACATGGCAACCATCGGACGGCGCGCTTACGCTGAAACATACGGACCCACCGTGGGCGACCGGGTAAGACTGGCCGACACCGACCTGCTCATCGAGGTCGAGCAAGACTACACCGTGCGCGCCGGCAGCTACGGTGAAGAAGTCAAGTTTGGTGGCGGGAAAACAATTCGCGACGGCATGGCCCAATCCCAACGCACCCGCGACGGCAGTGGCACTGGCCCCCAAGCGGGCGGAGCAGTCGATTGTGTGATGACCAATGCGCTGATTCTGGACCACTGGGGTATTGTGAAAGCCGACATTGGCCTCAAAAATGGGCGCATCGTGGCCATCGGCAAAGCCGGTAACCCGGATGTTCAACCCGGGGTCGATATTGTCATCGGCCCGGGCACCGAGATCATCAGTTGCGAAGGCAACATCGTCACCGCTGGTGGCATCGACTGTCATATCCATTTCATCTGCCCGCAGCAAATTGATGAAGCCCTGACCAGCGGCGTGACCACCATGATGGGCGGCGGAACCGGCCCGGCCACTGGCACTTTTGCCACCACTTGCACCCCCGGCGCGTGGAATTTGGAACGCATGCTGCAGGCAGCTGATGCCTTTCCGATGAACCTTGGTTTTCTGGGAAAAGGCAATGCCAGCTTGCCTGGAGCGCTCCACGAACAGGTGCAAGCCGGGGCCATTGGCCTGAAACTGCATGAAGACTGGGGCACGACCCCAGCTGCCATCAGCAACTGCCTGGATGTGGCCGAAGAAACCGATGTGCAAGTGGCCATCCATTCCGATACGCTGAACGAATCAGGTTTTGTTGAGAACACCATTGCTGCCACCAAAGGCCGGGGCTTGTGCGCGTTCCATACCGAAGGCGCTGGGGGCGGCCACGCCCCGGATATTTTGCGGGTGGTCGGCCAGGCCAATTTTTTGCCCAGTTCCACCAACCCGACCATGCCTTACACGGTCAACACACTCGACGAGCATGTCGATATGTTGATGGTCTGCCATCATCTGGATGCCGGCATTGCTGAAGACCTGGCCTTTGCCGAGAGTCGCATTCGCAAGGAAACCATTGCCGCCGAAGACGTTTTGCACGATTTAGGTGCCATTAGCATGATGAGCAGCGACAGTCAGGCCATGGGCAGAGTCGGCGAAGTCATCATCCGAACCTGGCAAACGGCGCACAAGATGAAAGTTCAACGCGGCTGGCTGGCACCGCCGCTGGTTTTGGGGGAAAACCGGACAACCGGCGCACTGATTGAGTTTGAGCCGCGCAACGACAACTTTCGCGCCAAACGCTATCTTGCCAAATACACCATCAACCCGGCCATTGCGCACGGCATCAGCCACGAAGTAGGCAGTATCGAGGTCGGCAAATGGGCCGATCTGGTGGTCTGGAAACCGGCTTTTTTCGGTG
>CAIYNH010000355.1 GCA_903927495.1 uncultured beta proteobacterium | reverse complement strand
TTGCTGGTGCGCACCTATGCAGGCGCATTGGCGCAGGTCACGGACCAAACTATTTCCATGAAACCGCTACGCGCTGCGGCTGAAGACAAGGAAGTGCTGGTGCGCTCTGAAGTCAAAGGCAATGGCGACTCTATTCAGTTGGACTATCGCCTGGAGAAAACGCCAGGGCAGGGCGCGGGATGGCGCATTTACAACCTCAACGTGTTGGGTGTGTGGTTGGTCGAGACCTACCGCAGTCAGTTTGCAGCAGAGATCAATGCGAAGGGTGTTGATGGTTTGATTGCCACCCTGACGGAGCGGAACAAAAACAATGGCAAGAAGGCCTGATGTGTTGACGCTTCCTGTTGAGTTGACCCACGATCAGGCAAAGGCTTGCCTGGCGAAACTGGTCGCAGGCGTAGATGCAGAAGGCAGCTCCGTCGTCGTCGATGCCAAAGCACTTGAGCGTTTTGACTCGTCCGTGCTGGCCGTATTGCTGGAGTTGCGTCGTGCCAGCATACGGGCTGGAAAGTCTCTAGTGGTTCGGGAGTCGCCGAAACACCTGACTGACTTGGCCACTCTTTATGGAATCGAGGGGCTTTTGCCCCAATCTTGATCTAACTGCGACCGCCTAAAATGGCGGCTGCCCATGTCTGCCATCTCTTTTCAGTCCGTATCCAAATCCTATGCTTCACCGCGTGGTCCTGCGGGGGCGACGTTTTTGGCATTGGACCGTATTCAGCTCGATATCGAGGAGGGTGAGTTCTTTGGACTTCTTGGCCCCAACGGCGCTGGCAAGACTACGTTGATCAGCATTCTGGCCGGCCTGACCCGGGCCACCAGTGGGCGTGTCATGGTGCTGGGTTGTGATGTTCAGGGTGACTATGCGCAAGCGCGTCGCAAGCTGGGCATCGTGCCGCAGGAACTGGTGTTTGACCCCTTTTTCAATGTCCGCGAGGCGCTTCGCTTTCAGTCCGGCTATTTCGGAATCAAAAACAATGATGCGTGGATCGACGAGTTGCTGACCAGTCTGGGTCTGGCCGACAAGGCGAGCGCCAACATGCGTCAGCTCTCGGGTGGCATGAAGCGACGCATGCTGGTGGCTCAGGCGCTGGTGCACAAGCCACCGGTCATCGTGCTGGATGAGCCTACAGCGGGTGTCGACGTGGAACTGCGCCAGACCCTGTGGCAATTCATCTCCTCACTCAACAAGAAAGGCCACACCGTTTTGTTGACCACACATTATCTGGAAGAGGCTGAAGCCCTGTGTGGTCGCATAGCCATGCTCAAGGCAGGGCGTGTCGTGGCTCTGGATCGAACCAGCGATTTGCTCAAGGCAGCTTCAGGCAATGTGCTGCGGTTCAAGACGACTGGGGTGCTGCCAGCGGCTTTGGCGGCACGCGCCCGTGTTACAGGCAGCGTGGTTCAGTTGCCTGCCAACAGTGCGCTGGAAATCGAACAGTATCTGGCCGCTGTGCGCGAGTCCGGGCTAGTCGTGGAAGACGTCGAAATGCGCAAGTCAGACCTCGAGGATGTATTCATTGAAATCATGAATCGCGTATCGTCACAACAATCGGCAGAGGTAACGCAATGACCGGTTGGCAAACGCTTTTCTACAAGGAAGTCTTGCGTTTCTGGAAGGTGGGTTTCCAGACGGTGGCAGCTCCCGTGCTGACCGCCATGATGTACCTGCTGATTTTTGGTCATGTGCTGGAAGACCACGTCAAGGTCTACGACACCGTTCGCTACACCGCATTCCTGGTGCCAGGCCTGGTCATGATGAGCGTCCTGCAAAACGCGTTTGCCAACAGCTCGTCTTCGCTCATACAGAGCAAGATCATGGGCAACCTGGTCTTTTTGCTGCTCACGCCGCTTTCGCACTGGAGCTGGTTTGTCGCCTATGTGGGCTCATCCATCGTACGCGGGTTGGTTGTGGGTGGGGGTGTTTTGCTGGTTGCCGTCTGGTTTGCGCCTTTGACATTTGCCGCACCCCTCTGGATTGTGGTTTTTGCCATTTTGGGCGCCGCCTTGATGGGTGCCATGGGGTTGATTGCAGGATTGTGGGCGGAAAAATTTGACCAACTCGCTGCATTTCAGAACTTTGTCATCATGCCGATGACCTTTTTGAGCGGCGTGTTCTACTCCATTGGATCATTGCCCCCATTTTGGCAAGGCGCCAGCCACCTGAATCCCTTTTTCTACATGATCGACGGTTTTCGCTTCGGATTTTTTGGCGTGAGCGATGCTTCCCCCTGGTTGAGTCTGAGCATCGTTGGCTCGGCTCTGGTCGTCGTGAGCCTGGTTGCAATGCAATTGCTGCGCACCGGTTACAAAATTCGCAGCTGAACATATTATCTTTATGACCGCACAAGAAATACAAACCCTGATCGAAGGCCACATCGCTTGTGAAATGTGCCACGTGGACGGCGATGGCCGCCATTGGTATGCAACGGTGGTTTCTGCATCGTTTGAAGGCGTGCGCACCATTAAACGCCACCAGACAGTCTATGCAGCCATGGGCTCTCGCATGAAGACCGATGAAGTTCATGCCTTGTCGATCAAAGCCCATACGCCTGCTGAGTGGGCAACGCTGAACGCCTGAATACGCTCAGTCAACAAGACAATGGCTCGCACGCCATGAAAGTTAACGACATGATTACCTTGGCTTTATCCAAAGGGCGCATTTTTGAGGAAACTCTGCCACTGCTTAAAGCAGCCGGCATTGAAGTGCTCGACGACCCTGAGAAATCCCGCAAGCTGATTCTGGACACTAATTTGCCTAACGTACGGGTGCTGGTGGTGCGCGCCACCGATGTACCGACCTACGTGCAATACGGTGGCGCCGATATGGGCATCACCGGCAAAGATACCCTGCTGGAGCATGGCAGCCAGGGCCTTTACCAGCCACTCGATCTGCAGATCGCAAAATGCCGCATCAGCGTGGCAGTGCGCGCTGACTATGACTATGCGTCTGCGGTCAAGCAGGGTTCGCGTTTGACTGTGGCCACCAAATATGTAG
>CAIYNH010000354.1 GCA_903927495.1 uncultured beta proteobacterium | reverse complement strand
GACAACTTGGGCGATCTGGTCTTGTGAATGGATGTCAGTCAAGATTGGCAAACCGAGCTCACGCTTGACCTTTGCCAGAATCTCCAGACCTTTGTCAATACCCAGACCGCGAAATGTGCTCCCACTAGACCGGTTTGCTTTGTCAAAACTGCTTTTGAAAATGAACGGTATACCCAAACTGGCAGTGATTTCCTGCAATGCACCAGCGGTGTCCATTTGCAACTGCTCGGACTCGATGACGCAGGGGCCAGCAATCAGAAAAAAACGCTTCTGCAAACCAATATCAAAGCCGCAGAGTTTCATTCGTCGACTTCTTTCGAGATGTCTTGGTTTTGCTGATAATCAAGCGCAGCGCGGACGAAAGCGTTGAATAATGGATGGCCATTCCAGGGGGTTGACTTGAACTCGGGGTGAAATTGGACACCGATAAACCATGGGTGCACATCTTGTGGGAGTTCAACAATTTCGGTTAAGTGTTCGCGCTGTGTCAGTGCAGAAATGACCAAGCCTGACTTGCGTAAGGTATCAAGAAAACCTACATTGGCCTCGTATCGATGCCGATGCCGTTCGGTGACCACATCGCCATAAATTTTGTGCGCTAGCGTGCCTTTAGTGACATCTGAGCTTTGCGCGCCCAAGCGCATGGTGCCACCCATGTCAGAGTCTTCGCTTCGGGTTTTGATGCTACCGTCTTCGTCTTTCCATTCGGTAATCAATGCTATTACCGGGTGAGGGCTAGAGGGATCAAATTCGGTGCTGTTGGCGCTCGTTAAACCGGCCACGTGTCGTGCGAATTCAATTGTTGCCACCTGCATACCTAAACAGATTCCGAGATAGGGTACTTTGTTTTCACGGGCGAAACGGGCAGCACAAATTTTGCCTTCTACCCCACGTATGCCAAAGCCACCGGGAACGAGTATGGCTGCGAACTTGGCTAACTGGGCCACGTTAGCGGGCGTGATGGTTTCCGAATCAATGTAATGAATTTTGACACGTACATGGTTTTTCATGCCAGCATGGCGCAAGGCTTCGTTGAGTGACTTGTAGCTGTCACTTAACTCCACGTATTTGCCGACCATGACGATATTTACCTCACCTTGTGGGTGTGCAGTTTCATAGACCAGATCGTCCCAGCGCTTCAATTTGGCGGGGGGCGTGTTCAGGCGAAGTTTGTCACAAATCAGGCCATCCAGACCTTGCTCATGCAGCATACGTGGCACTTTGTAAATGGTATCGACATCCCACATCGAGATTACACCCCACAGCGGAACATTCGAAAAGAGCGATATTTTTTGTCGCTCTTCTTCAGGAATTGGTCGATCTGCACGGCACAGCAAGACATCTGCCTGAATGCCAATCTCGCGCAATTGCTTGGCAGTGTGTTGGGTTGGTTTGGTTTTGAGTTCGCCTGCCGCCGCAATCCAGGGTACATAACTTAAATGGACAAACGCGCTGTTATTGGGCCCGAGTTGCAGGCTAAGTTGACGAACCGCCTCCAAAAAGGGCAGAGATTCAATGTCCCCCACGGTGCCGCCAATTTCGACGATCGCCACATCGACTGCCTCTGGTGTGCCCCAACCAGCGCCACGTTTGATGAAATCCTGAATCTCGTTAGTCACATGGGGGATCACCTGGACAGTTTTACCAAGGTAATCGCCTCGACGTTCTTTCTCAAGCACACTTTTGTAGATTTGACCGGTCGTAAAGTTATTGGCCTTTTTCATGCGTGTCTCGATGAAACGCTCGTAATGGCCGAGGTCGAGATCGGTTTCTGCACCATCATCGGTTACAAATACCTCGCCATGCTGAAACGGCGACATCGTGCCAGGATCAACATTTAAATAGGGATCCAGCTTGATTAAAGTGACTTTGAGGCCTCGCGATTCAAGAATCGCAGCAAGTGAGGCGGAGGCGATTCCCTTGCCCAGGGAAGACACCACACCGCCGGTGACGAAGACAAATTTGGTCATGTCAGAGTGAGCTATATGCTCAGGGAGCTGGTAAAGGGAAATTATAGGGGGCTGGCGATCCTCTCATGCTTTCGCCGGTTTGGCCTCTGTTACATTGCGGCGCATGAAAGAACTCGTTTCAAAACATATATTGCTGGGTTTAACTGGTGGCATTGCCTGCTACAAGTCGGCCGAGTTGTGCCGTTTGCTGATCAAGTCGGGGGCCACTGTGCAGGTGGTTATGACGCAAGCGACCGGGCAGTTCATTACACCGGTAACCATGCAGGCACTGAGCCATCGCAAGGTCTATGTGTCGCAATGGGATGCTCGCGAGCCCAATAACATGGCGCATATCAACCTGAGTCGAGAAGCCGATCTCTGCTTGATTGCACCTTGCAGCGCCGACTTCATCGCCAAACTTGCCCATGGTCAGGCTGATGATTTACTCACACTTTTGTGCTTGGCACGTCCTCTGGACAAACTTCCCTTGTTGATCGCCCCAGCCATGAATGTAGAGATGTGGAAGCACCCCGCTACGCAACGCAATGTGGCACAACTTGCCCGAGATGGCACCTATGTTTTGGGAGTTAGCTGCGGTGAGCAGGCCTGCGGTGAAACGGGCGATGGCCGGATGCTAGAGCCAGCACAGTTGCTCGATGAGGTGATTGCCCGGTTTCAACCCAAGTCGCTTGCCGGGCAACACGTTTTGATCACGGCGGGTCCAACTTATGAAGCGATTGACCCGGTGCGTGGGGTTACTAATTTGTCTAGCGGGAAAATGGGTTTTGCCATTGCCCGGGCAGCGCGGGAGGCGGGTGCAGCGGTTACGCTGGTGGCCGGACCCGTGAGTTTGACGACCCCGTACGGGGTTCAGCGCATAGACGTTCGATCTGCAGAAAATATGCTCGAAGCTGTTATGCAGAAAGCGTCGACTGCTTCTGTATTGATAGCTACTGCAGCTGTGGCTGACTGGCGACCGATGCAAGCCTCGGAGCAGAAAATAAAAAAAGACGGTTCTGGTCAAGTGCCCATGCTTACCTTTGTCGAAAACCCAGATATTCTCGCGACACTTGCACAATCGGCACGCGCTCAAAATGGTGAGTTGTTCTGTGTTGGGTTCGCCGCTGAGAGTCATGATTTATTGGCACACGCCCAGGCCAAACGTGTCCGTAAAGGGGTTCCATTGTTGGTTGGCAACATAGGTCCTGCCACTTTTGGACAAGATGACAACGCCTTGCTGCTGGTGGATGAGGTCGGTCACCTGGAATTGCCACGTGCCTCAAAAATCTCACTTGCTCGTCTATTGATAGCGGACATCGCCCGCCGAATAAGCTCTGGAGCTAAATAATGATGAATATTGACGTGAAAATTATTGATGTCCGTATGGCAGATCAACTGCCTACTTACGCGACAACTGGCAGCGCTGGACTCGATTTGCGCGCTTGTCTGGACGCTCCCTTGACCCTGCCTCCCAACGCCTGGCAACTCGTGCCCACTGGTATTGCGATTTATTTGAAAGATCCAGGCTTCGCAGCCATGATCTTGCCCCGTTCTGGTTTGGGGCACAAACATGGCATTGTGCTGGGCAACTTGGTCGGTCTTATAGACAGCGATTACCAGGGCCAACTCATGGTGAGCGCCTGGAATCGTAGTGACACGGCCTTCACGATTGAGCCACTTGAGCGTATCGCGCAATTGGTGATCGTGCCTGTGATGCAGGCCCGGTTCAATGTCGTGACCGAATTTCTAGCCAGTGCGCGTGGTGAAGGCGGTTACGGGTCAACTGGAAAAATTTGACCTGTAGTGATTCAGTGCAGCAGGTTGCCACCCGGTGCCAGACAGTGTGCAGGTGATATTCTGAAAAATCCGGTGCCCGAGCTGCCGCAGCCGATTTCGGCTTCAGTGGCTTCTCGCACAGATCGCACACTCAGGCACAAATGCAGCGCAATGCCCGCCAAAGGGTGGTTGCCATCCAGTACCACATGCTCTGGGTAGATATCGGTTACGGTGTAAAGTGCTTCTTGTGGCATGTCAGTGTTGCATCCAGCAGGCAGTCCGGTTCCCTCAAACGTCATACCTTCTTCCAACTCAGGAGGAAACTCTGAACGGGGCTCCAAAAAAATCAACTGATCATTAAAGTCGCCAAAAGCCTGTTCCGGTTCAAGGTGCAAGTTGATCGTGGCACCCGCTCCCAAGCCTTGCAGTGAGGTCTCTATGACTTCAAACAAATCATCCCCACCAATTAAAAATTCTACTGGTTCGTCGAGCACGTCCAGTTCCTCACCCAAAGAGTCTTTGAGCGTCCAGGTTAAAGCGACCACGCATTGTTGATTGATTTTCATAGGAAAATTGTCGCACGTTGAGATGTGCAAGTTGTAGAGTTAAATTTGAATGGAGCAATCGATGGATATCACAAAACCAATCCCGTTGTTGGGTGGAATAAGTCCCCAATTATT
>CAIYNH010000353.1 GCA_903927495.1 uncultured beta proteobacterium | reverse complement strand
GAAGGCAAGTACGTGACCAGTCGCCAGATTTGGGATCGCTTGCAAAAAGAATTGCAATCCAATGTGGCCTTGCGTGTCAGTGAAACCGATGAAGAAGGTATCTTCGAAGTCATGGGGCGGGGCGAGTTGCACCTGACCATTTTGCTGGAAAACATGCGCCGCGAAGGCTATGAGTTGGCGGTTAGCAAACCACGGGTGGTGTTCCGCGATGTCAACGGTGAACGCCACGAGCCTATCGAAATGGTCACGGCCGACATTGAAGAACAACACCAGGGCGGTGTGATGCAAGCGCTCGGTGAACGCCGTGGTGACCTGGTCAATATGGAACCGGATGGTCGTGGCAGGGTTCGCCTGGAATACCGCATTCCGGCTCGTGGCCTGATCGGGTTTACCAATGAATTTATGAACTTGACACGTGGCTCAGGCCTGATCTCCAACATTTTTGACAGCTACGAGCCGCACAAAGGTGATATCGATGGCCGAAAAAATGGCGTGTTGATTTCGATGGATGCGGGTGAAATCTTCAACTACGCATTGGGCAAACTCGATGACCGTGGCCGCATGTTTGTCACCGCCAACGACCCGGTGTACGAAGGCATGATTGTGGGTATCCACAACCGTGACAACGACCTGGTGGTCAATGCCACGCGCACCAAGCAGCTGACCAACTTCCGCGTGTCAGGCAAGGAAGATGCGATCAAGATCACACCGCCGATCCAGTTGACGCTGGAATACGGTGTGGAGTTCATTGAGGACGACGAGTTGGTTGAAATTACCCCCAAGTCAATCCGCCTGCGCAAGCGTCATTTGTCTGAGCATGATCGAAAAAAGGCGGGTCGCTCAGGTCTGTAACGCACTGGGTGGGGTGCAACGCGTTTGCACCCTGTCAATGTCATGAAATTGACGCATAGACGCGCTGTCTTGCTGATGTTGGGTGTGACCCTGCTGTGGTCCATCGCTGGGGTGGTGACGCGCCATCTCGAGCAGGCGCGCAGTTTTGAAGTCACGTTTTGGCGCAGCTTCTTCACCGTGCTGAGCTTGCTGGTGATACTGCCGGTGTTCAAGGGTAGACAAGTTTTCGAGCGCATGCGCCATGGCGGTGCTGCGTTGTGGTTGTCGGGACTGTGCTGGTGTGGCATGTTTACCTTTTTTATGTTGGCACTCACTTTGACCACGGTGGCCAATGTCTTGGTCACCATGGCCTTAGTGCCCTTGCTCACTGCTTTATCCACGCGGGTATTTCTGGGGCATCAAATTGCTTTGCGGACTTGGTTGGCCATTTTTGCTGCTGGCTGTGGCATTGCCATCATGTACGGTACCCATTTGTCGCAGGGCTTTAGCTGGGCAGGTACGGTGGTGAGTTTGGGTGTTCCGATTTCTGGTGCGGCCAATTGGACAATTACCCAACATTCGCACGCTCAAGGTAAAAACGTTGATTTGATCCCGGCAGTGTTGATTGGCGGTGTGCTGTCTTGCCTGATCACATTGCCGCTGGCCTGGCCTTTGAACGCTTCTGCGCATGACTTGATGTTGCTGGCAGGATTAGGCTTATTTCAATTGGCCATTCCTTGTGTGCTGGCTGTTGCTTGTACACAGGTACTCAAAGCGCATGAAGTGGCGCTGTTGGGGTTACTTGAAGTGATTTTTGGTATCTTGTTGGCTTGGGTGGGTGCTGGTGAAGTGCCGGGCAGCAATGTACTGTTGGGGGGCTCGCTGG
>CAIYNH010000352.1 GCA_903927495.1 uncultured beta proteobacterium | reverse complement strand
GGGCGAAAATATTTCATCCTGCATGCGCCGCGCCAGACCGGCAAGACCAGCTTGCTGATCCACCTGATGCGCTCCATCAACGCAGAGGATAAGTACCGGGCGCTGTATGTCAACATCGAGGGGGCGCAGGCGGCGCGCAATGATGTCAATGCGGCAATGCAGGCTATTTTGAGTGCTTTTGCCAGTGCGGCCAGCCTGTATTGGTGCGACGAGGCCTTGTGCCAGTGGACCAGGGCGCTGGCTTTAAGCCCTGACCGCCAGGATGCGTTGCGTTTGGTGCTGGAACATGCGTCCCGCACATCAGCCAAACCCATCATCGTCTTTCTGGACGAAGTCGATGCCTTGGTGGGCGACTCCTTGATTTCGCTGCTGCGCCAGATCCGTGCCGGCTATGCCCAGCGCCCCGAAGCCTTTCCGCAAAGCATGGTGCTGTGTGGCATTCGCGATGTGCGCGATTACCGCATCCACCGCAGCGACGGTGAAGTCATCACGGGCGGCAGCGCTTTCAATATCAAGAGCGAATCCATCCGGTTGGGGGATTTCACCCAAGCCGATGTCCAGGCCCTGCTACAGCAACATACCGATGCCACCGGTCAGCCGTTTGAGCCTGCTGCGCTGGAAGAAGTCTGGCTCGACACCCAGGGCCAGCCCTGGCTGGTCAATGCGCTGGCGTACCAGGCCTGTTTCCGGGCCCCGACGCTGAAAGACCGCAGCCAGACGGTGACGGTAGAACACATGCGCCAGGCCAAAGAGTGCCTGATTCTGCGCCGCGACACCCATCTGGACCAATTGGGCGACAAACTGCGCGAGCCGCGTGTTCAGCGGGTCATAGAGCCCATGCTGCAAGGCGAAGAATTGCCACCCAACGTTCCCGAAGATGATCGCCAGTATTGCATTGACCTTGGGCTGATCGCCCGGCGCGAGCGCCAGTTGCAAATTGCCAACCGCATCTATCGCGAAGTGCTGCCGCGCCAGCTCACCTCCATCCTGCAAGACAGTCTGCAAGGTCTGGCTGAGCAGCCCTGGTTTGTCTCGGCTGAGGGCCGCATCGACATCGACAAGCTGCTGGCGGCTTTTCAGCAGTTCTTTCGGGAACATTCTGAAAGCTGGTTACAGCGCTACGCCTACCACGAAGCTGGCCCGCAACTGCTGCTGCAAGCCTTTTTGCAGCGCATCGTCAATGGCTGCGGTCGTATCGCCCGTGAATATGGCCTGGGCCGTGGGCGCACTGACTTGCTGTTGCAATGGCCGCTCACACCCCAGGGCTTTACCGGGCCGATGCAGCAAGTGGTGCTCGAACTCAAAATCCAGCACAAAGGCAAGGCCGCCACGCTGGCCGCAGGTCTGGCACAAACCGTCCGCTATGCCGACCAGTGCGGAGCCGATGCCGCGCACTTGTTGATCTTTGACCGTGACCCTGCAGTAGCCTGGGATGACAAGATCTATCGCGAAGAGCAGCAGTTGGGCGAACGGCGAATCAGCGTCTGGGGCATGTAGCTTCAGGGACCGTACCATCGCTACATGGAAAAACAATTCAACACCGCCGGACCCAACAAGCCCGACATCCACTACACACTTACGCCTAGTGACCGCATCAACTGGCCCGAGTTGTCTGGCCTGATCGACGCGCAAAAGTACTTCGTCCTGCACGCGCCACGCCAGACCGGCAAGACCAGCTTGCTGCTGCACCTGATGCACTCTATTAACGCCGAGGGCAAGTACCGGGCGCTGTATGCCAATGTTGAAGCCGCTCAGGCGATGCGCAATGATGTTTTGGCGACCGGTGCCAGCATGGTCCAGGCGCTGGCCGGGGCAGCACGCCTGTACTGGAAAAAATTCCCCGCAGCCGAGCAAATGGCTCTGGCCATTTTGCAACGGGCACCCAATGCCGAGGCGGTGCGTCAAACCTTGCAAGCCTGGTCTGAGCAAAGCGACAAGCCGCTGATCGTCTTTCTGGACGAAGTCGATTCATTGATTGGTGACAGCCTGATTTCGCTATTGCGCCAAATCCGCGCCGGCTACGCCCAGCGCCCCGAGGCTTTTCCGCACAGCATGGTGCTGTGCGGCATTCGGGATGTGCGGGACTACCGCATTCACCGCAGTGATGGCGAAATCATCACCGGCGGCAGTGCCTTCAACATCAAAAGCGAATCGATCCGGCTGGACGACTTCACTCAGGCCGATGTCACCGCCCTGCTGCAACAGCACACCGATGCCACCGGCCAACGCTTTGAGCCAGCAGCGCTGGAAGAAACCTGGCTCGACACCCAAGGCCAGCCCTGGCTGGTCAACGCGCTGGCGTACCAGGCTTGTTTTCGAGATCCGACCCTGCGCGACCGAAGCCAGACGGTGACGGCAGAACATATGCGCCAGGCCAAAGAAGCGCTGATTCTGCGCCGCGACACCCATCTGGACCAATTGAGCGAAAGACTCAAGGAGGACCGGGTGCGCCGGGTGATTGAGCCGCTGCTGCAAAGCGCAGGCGATGTCTCAGGCTTGCACCCCGATGATGTGCAATACGTTTATGACCTGGGGCTGATCAAAATCAACCGCCCAGGCCAGATCAGCATCGCCAATCGCATCTACCAGGAAGTCATCCCGCGCGAGCTGACATGGGGTCACCAGATGGGCATCAACCAGCAGCAAGCCTGGTACATAGCCGCCAACGGACGCATTGACATGGACAAGCTGCTGGCGGCCTACCAGCAATTCTTTAGGGAAAATTCTGAGAGCTGGCTCCAGCGCTACGCCTACCACGAAGCTGGCCCGCAACTGCTGCTGCAAGCCTTTTTGCAGCGCATCGTCAATGGCTGCGGTCGTATCGCCCGTGAATATGGCCTGGGCC
>CAIYNH010000351.1 GCA_903927495.1 uncultured beta proteobacterium | reverse complement strand
CACGATGATAAAATAATAAGCATACATGTGGGAGGTATACATTTCACAGCTTCTGGTTTCGTTGCCAGTTGTCTTTCGAATGTGATCATGTTCTTTTCGTACATGTCAAACAGCGCCTGATCAAAGGTCTGCATGCCGGCTTGCCGGCTTTTCTTCATGATTTCCTTGATTTCGGAAACATCACCTTTGAAGATCAGGTCGGAGATCAGTGGTGAGTTCAGCATAATCTCGACGGCTGCCACGCGGCCCTTGCCGTCCTGCTTGGGAATCAACCGCTGCGACACCAGCGCCTTCAGGTTGAGCGACAGATCCATGAGCAACTGCGCACGGCGCTCTTCGGGGAAGAAATTGATGATGCGGTCCAGCGCCTGATTCGCGCTATTGGCGTGCAATGTGGCCAGGCACAGGTGGCCGGTTTCTGCAAAGGCGACCGCATGTTCCATGGTTTCACGGTCTCGGATTTCGCCCATCAGAATGACATCGGGCGCTTGGCGCAGGGTGTTCTTCAGCGCTGCTTCCCAGCTGTCGGTGTCCAGCCCCACCTCTCGTTGGGTCACCACACAGTTTTTGTGCATATGCACAAATTCAACGGGGTCTTCAATCGTGATGATGTGGCCGTAGGAGTTTTCGTTGCGCCAATCCACCATCGCCGCCAAGGTGGTCGATTTGCCGGAACCAGTGGCCCCAACCAGGATGCACAGACCGCGTTTGGATTGGGAAATCTCTTTCAAAACCTGTGGCACGCCCAGCCCGTCGATGGTCGGCAACACGGTTGGAATGGTTCGCAACACCATGCCAACCTTCCCCTGCTGGATGAAGGCGTTGACCCGAAAGCGTCCAATGCCGGGTGGTGAGATGGCGAAATTACTTTCCTTGGTGCGTTCAAAGTCGGCCACTTGCTTGTCGTTCATGATGGAACGTGCCAATGAGAGTGTGTGCACCGCATTGAGGGCCTGCGGCGACACCTTGGTCACCTTGCCGTCAACCTTGATGGCCGGCGGAAAGTCGCCCGTGATGAACAAGTCGCTGCCATTGCGCCCCACCATCAGTTTGAGCAGGTCGTTGATAAATTTCGTGGCTTGATCGCGTTCCATAATGGGCTACCCTGGGAAGTTTTCAGGAATCTTGGCTTTGGATCGTGCCTCGGCCGCACTGATGACGTTGCGCTTGACCAGATCGGTCAGGTCCTGGTCTAGTGTCTTCATCCCCACGCTGTTGCCGGTCTGGATGCTTGAGTACATCTGCGCAACCTTGGCCTCTCGGATCAGGTTGCGGATGGCGCTGGTGCCTAGCATGATCTCGTGGGCGGCGACACGGCCCTGGCCATCCTTGGTCTTGCACAGTGTTTGCGAAATCACCGCTTGCAACGACTCGGACAACATGGCACGTACCATTTCTTTTTCATCTGCCGGGAATACGTCAATGATCCGGTCAATGGTTTTGGCCGCGCTGGAGGTGTGCAGCGTGCCAAATACCAGGTGGCCGGTCTCTGCGGCCGTCATGGCCAGGCGGATCGTTTCCAGGTCGCGCATTTCACCCACCAGAATGCAGT
>CAIYNH010000350.1 GCA_903927495.1 uncultured beta proteobacterium | reverse complement strand
TTTGTACCGTGCCTCGTCTTCTTTGGCCTTGGCTTTCAATGAATCAATTTCACCTTGTTGCATAGCTATTTTCTCCTCCTGTTTTGATACTGCTTCAATCGCCTCAGAGGCAAGCGCCTTCATTCTTTCAGCCTTGTTGCGCTCGATCTCTAACTCCTCTCGTGCACGTTCCAGATTTTTAATGGCCCGTGCAGCGTCATCGCGCGCCTGCGCTGCGGCTGCCTCGAACCGAGCCACGTCTTTTTTTGCGATGTTTGCACTCAAATGCTGTACCAGACCAGCAGAGTCGATGACCTTGCCAGCCATGTAAAGCGGATGCATCTCCAATAGCTGTTCTACCGAAAGAAAACCGCCTTCTCGCAATTTCCTCATCGTTGAAGATAGACCCCATTCCGTATCGCGGTCATTGCGCCACACTGTAATCAATGACGGATCACGATCCCTCGGTCCTTGTTCCAGCACGAAATGACCAAAGAATTCTCTCGATTCGGGGTTAGAAGGATCTTTAAATTTGGCTTCAACGTGAAAGCGATCCCTAAGCTGTGGGTCTGGCCCCATCTCCTTGACAACACTGAGCACCAAAATTTGATCAGCCTTGAAATGGATGCCAAACCTTAGTGGTAAAGAGTCCAAATTGGCATGCGCGGACTTCAAAACCCTGACGTTGTATGTTTCCACTACCTCTCCTCATTTGCGTATGAATGTAGAGGGCTCTAACGATGATGCCCCCCCTGAAACTGACGATGCAATCAACGGGTTCTTATGCTGACCGTTGCAAGCATTGTGCAATAAAGCAGTCATCAAACTCGCCATTGCTTACCGATCCAATTTGCGTCCCGCCACGAGGCCGGATGTGTGCGCCTCAGGCTTTCAACTTCTGGAAGCGCATCTCGCAAGACCGACTCAACTAGATTCCGGAGTGGGCTGTAAACCTCAAAGTCATTCCCTTTGGTGCAGCAGTTCACCAAAACATCTCCCGGTCGAAATAGCGAAACCATGCGGTTGCAAAAATCGCTCTCACCTCCGTTAGCCCAAACAGCACGAAAAATCCGATCACGGTAGACAAGGGTGTTCGCGCCCAAGGAACACTGATGCTGAATGGCGTTAACGAGCAACAGTCCATGGTCCCGTACGCCTGGCAGCCCAAGCGAACTTACCAAATGCTTCCTGATCATTTCACCGGTCGCTCCTTTAGCAGGACCTGGCATGCCAATGAACTCATCCACATGTGGCGACTCCAAAACCAAGATGACGCATGCCGCCAGCGGCCGACCGTGCGAAGGCGTTCGCGTGGAAAACTCTGACTTCCCATCGACATCGCCTATCAAACCAAAATATTGATCCGGGCATTCGCGCGCCTCAACAGGCCGACCTTGAAGCGACACAGCTTCATTCACTATCTTCACAAATTTTTTGGGGTCCATCCATCTCTCCTTATTTAGATGAACCAGTTCATGCCAAGTTCGTGCCACAGCTCGGATACTGAGAAGCACCATAAAAATCAACAACTTACATCATTCAATCATCTGTATGTAGCAAATATTTTTACTTTTTGCAAAAATTATTGAAACTACGTTGACGACGCCTATATTCATTAAGGTAGGCTAATCCAAACGCAAACGTTTCATCCAATTGCCAAGGGTCTGATGATTGGCAAAACCAAGCAACTTTGCAGCCTGCGCCTTGCGTTGACCAGACCGTTCCATTGCCTTTCGGATGTATCCCTTGGCGACATCATCCAATGTTGATTGGAGATCAAAGCCATCGGCCATATGAAGCCCTCCCTGCATGCTTTGGTCACCAGTTGTAAAAAGCATTGCGGCGCGTACATCCAAATCCGAAATTTCAATACTCCCTGACCAAATCGTCGCCCTCAGTAACGTGTGATAGAGCTCGCGCACATTTCCTGGCCAATGATGCAAATGCAGTGCCCTGCGTGCCGGCGCCCCAAGAATTTTTGACTGTCCTTCGGGGTGCCCTTGCGAGTCCGCGTTGATGTGCACTAGAAAATGGTCGATGAGCACATCTAAGTCCGTGCCCCGATCGCGAAGAGGTGGCAATTGCAGAATCCCCACCGCAAGCCTATGAAAAAGGTCCTCACGAAAACGGCCATTCGCCACCTCCTGAATCAAATTTTTGTGAGTGGCTGCGAGAATTCGGGCCGAAAACTTTACTGGC
>CAIYNH010000349.1 GCA_903927495.1 uncultured beta proteobacterium | reverse complement strand
CGTCAAAGCGGTGGTAGCGGTCACGGCCAGTCTGCTTTGCCACGTACATTGCTTGATCGGCGTGGCGCAGCAGTGTGTCGGGATCAGAGTTGTCGCTGGGGTACACAGTTAGCCCCAAGCTGCCAGTAACCGTGATGCGGTGCCCATTGATCTCAAAAGGCTCAGCCAGAGTTTGCAAAATGCGATCCAGCAGACTGCTCAAATCTACCGCACAAGCCAGATCTTCAAGCAAGATCACAAACTCGTCGCCACCCAAGCGGGTGAGGGTGTCGACAGCGCGCAGTTCCTGATTCAAACGGGCTGTCAATTCCACTAGCAGTGCATCACCGGCGGCGTGGCCATAAGTATCATTAACGGGTTTGAATTTGTCTAAATCAAGCAGACACACCGCCAATTCGGTTTTGTCGCGGTTCGACTTTTCAAGTGCCCGCTCAAACCTGTCGGCTAGCAATACTCGATTGGGCAGTCCGGTCAGTGCATCGTGCCCGGCCTGCCACTGCAAGCGCTCTTGCACCATTTCACGCTCAGAGATATCTCGCAACACCAGCACACATCCCAAGACGCTGTCATGGCTGCCCAGGATGGGAGTAGCCAGACTCTCCACTGGCACCAAACTGCCCTGATGGGTGACCAGCACTGTGCGCACAGTGGACTTGACCGGCACGCCAGAGGTCAACACCCGCATGACCGGATTGGACAGTCGATCTTGCGTGGCACTGTCTTTGAACACCAGAAAATCCTCTACCAGTGCACACAATACCTCACTTAAATACCAGCCCGTCAGACTCTGAGCGGCTTCGTTCATAAAAGTGATATAGCCCTGCGCATTGGTCGTAATGACCGCATCGCCAATGGCGGCAAGCGTGACTTGCGCCAACTCCTTTTCAGCCTTTAGCGCTTCTTTTAGCACCGCCTCTTTTTGTCCTTGTAGTCCCAACGCTTCGAGCATGAAATTGAAAGCACGAGCCAAGTGACTGACTTCATCGCGCCCGTATTCGAGAGCCCGCACCTGTGAGTTGCCGGTGCTGACAGCGTCAGCCACTTTGGCTAACGCCGTCAGTCGTCGCGTCAAGCGGTTGGCGAGCACCCAGGCAAGCACAACTCCCGCTGCAATTGCCAGCAAGGTGTAAAACAGACCACTTTGGGTAATGGCCGCGAGTTGGTTCGCCGTGTCACTTTGCGATACTCCAACGCGAACCCAGCCGATGAGAACCTGATTAACCAACACCGGCATGACCACGTCGGTCATGGCCTGGTTATGCACAAGTAATTGGGGCACGGCATCAGTTGCCGTTCCAAAGCGATCAAAGTCAGCCAAAAAAAGTCCCCGTAACTCTCGCTGCCCATGGGCCACAATTTTGCCGTTGGGTAGCAGCACCATCACATGCAACACGCCGGGGTAAGCGCTGATGGCCGTGGTCAACTCCTGCAAGCCCGACAGGTCTGACGAGAGCAAGGGTGTGGAAGAAATCAGACTGAGGTTTTGAGCAAGACTGCGAGCTTGGCTGGTTTGGCTTTCAATCAAAAAAGCGCGCTGTCGCATCGACAAGTCATACACGAACAAGCTCATCATGACCGCATGAACCAACGCAACCCCCCAAATCAACTGACGCCGAACTGTGCCAGTCAACCAGGCAGACCATTCACCAGGAAAGAGCCTCATTTCTGTTTTTTGACCAAGTTGTTGTATTCCTCAAGAAACTTGTCCACCACCTCAAAGTCCTGATTGTTTGCAGTTACAAAACTGGTGGTGTCAATTCCTTTGAGAAGTTGCTGTCCTTGCGCACTGTCTTGTAAATGGGTCAATAAGCGGGTCACCTTTTCAAGCAGTTCTGGAGGGGCAGTATTCAGCGCTACGATGGCATTTTGAATCAGCGTCGGCGTTTGCCAGATCACCTGCAGTTCGGCCGACTCTTTTGGGTTGGATTGTTCGAATGCAGCCCAAGCAACTGGCCAGGTGGCGCTTAAGTCGCTCTGACGCAGGTAGGCGTTCATGATAGATGAGTTGTGCGTCCCAACATACTGGTTCTTGATGTCGGTCTGAACATCAACGCCAGCCTTTTGCAAGTAAAGTTGCGGCATCATGGCTGCAGCCAGCGCGGTGGGTGCCGGGTAGGCAACCACCTTGCCCTTCAGGTCTGCTGGAGTCTTTATGGGACTGTCTTTGCGCGCAATGAACACCCCTCGAAACAGCTCATCGTTGCCCATCTTGGCAATGACGTGGTAGCCCCAGTCACGCGATAGCGCAGCATGGTAGGGGTTAGGCAATGAAAAAGTCGCCTTGCCTGCACGCAGCTTGCGTTCATAGTCAGCGTAGTCGCTGCTGGTTTCAAGATCAAAAGCAACACCCGGCAACTGCGTCTGTAAATAGGCCATGAGTGGTTGAAATTTTTGATGTAACAGCACCGGGTTTTGCAGTGGGTGAATTGAGAAAACGTAGTGCGTCAACTGGTCGGCCACCACTGCTTTACTGGTGTATTGAGGAGTTGATGCTGTCTCTTCCCTGCTGCAGGCAGCTAACCCACCCACTACCACCCAAAAAGCAATGGTCAAACAGCCACGCAACAGCCGTCTTGCAGAAAGACGTGGCGAACTTAAAAAAGTGACGGACATCATGACTCTGACTCCTTGTTTTGTTCTTGCGCGGCTAGCAATCCTACTCTTTGTGTGAAGTTCCATGGCCAAATCCCGGAAATTTCCAGAATTGACTGCAACGCCAGTAATGTCGGGTCAAGTACCTTCAGGCAAGTGGCTAAAAGATTTCTCAATCTTCAATCTGCATCACCACCTGACATCAGCACTGTAATTTTTCAGGGTTTGATGCATCACTTTGTGCTCGATTGAAGAATTTCGGGCAGCATACTCCACCATGATTACCCTTAAAAACATTCAACTCTCCATGCTTGACCTGGTCGCTGTTCGCGAAGGCGGCAGCGTGTCTGACGCTTTGTCGATCTCACTTCAAACTGCGCAACATGTGGAGTCTCTCGGTTTCACTCGCTATTGGCTGGCTGAACATCACAATATGGCAGGTATCGCCAGTTCTGCCACGGCCGTACTGGTCGGTCATATCGCTGGAGGTACCCAACGAATACGCGTTGGCTCAGGTGGCATCATGTTGCCTAACCACGCACCGCTGGTGGTGGCTGAAGCGTTTGGCACATTGGCCGAGTTGTATCCAGGTCGCATTGACTTGGGGCTTGGTCGTGCACCCGGAACTGACCGTGCCACCATGCGCGCCCTGCGCCGTGACCGAGCCGAATCTGAACAAGATTTCCCACGTGATGTGGCAGAGTTGCAAAGACTCTTGGGGCCTGTGCAACCGGGCCAAGGTATCGTTGCCATGCCTGGAGCCAATACCAATGTGCCGATCTGGCTCCTGGGCTCCAGCCTTTTCTCTGCGCAACTGGCTGCTGAACGTGGTCTTCCCTACGCCTTTGCTGCACACTTTGCACCACGACTTCTGCACCAGGCCCTTGACCTGTACAGAAACCTGTTTCGACCCTCCAGTGCCTTGGCCAAACCCTTTGTTATCGTGGGCGTACCTCTGATCGCCGCAGCCACTGATGACGAAGCCGAGTTCCTTGCCAGTAGCACCTACCAGCGAGTTCTAGGCATATTGAGTGGTGACCGGCAGCGTTTGAAAGCACCAGTTGCACACTTTATGGAGCAACTGCACACACAGGAACGAGCCGCCATTGGCGACTTCCTGGCCGCTGCCGTGATCGGTGGTCCAGGCAAGGTTCGCCGCGAACTGCAAGCGCTGGCACAAAGCACAGAAACCAATGAGTTCATGCTTGTATGTGATGTATTTGATCCGGCACTGCGACTG
>CAIYNH010000348.1 GCA_903927495.1 uncultured beta proteobacterium | reverse complement strand
TTAACTTAAACTTGTTGACTTTGGGAAGGATCTCGCATGCTTGGCGTAACTGATTTCGGGGCGTTTGTAGTAACTGTATTGGTGTTCTTGTTGATTCCAGGCCCTGGCAATCTGGCTTTGATAACCTCAACTGGCAAAGGTGGATTGCGCGGTGGCCTGGCTGCAACCTTTGGTGTAATTTTGGGAGACCAGGTGTTGATGTGGATGGCAGTCGCCGGAGTGGCTGCGTTACTGACTGCATACCCGGCAGCCTTCAATGCAGTGCAGTGGCTGGGTGCGGCATATTTGGCCTGGCTAGGCGGCAAGATGCTATTGGCTAAACCGGGTGCAGCACCGGTGCTGCACATCAAGCCACATCACTACTTGCGCCAGGCGATGATGATTACCTTGCTCAATCCGAAAGCCATCCTCTTCTACATGGCCTTCTTCCCGCTGTTTGTTGATCCGGTACGCCAACAGGGATTGGCAACCTACGCGGTCATGGCCGTGACCATTGCGATACTGACCTTCGCTTATGGCTTGACTGCCACTTTGTTGACCCATTTTTTGGCCGAGCGTATGCGGGCAAGTCCCGCGACGACGGTTGCTCTTGAAAAAATTGCTGGCGTTTTCCTAATTGGCTTTGGTATCAAGCTGGTGGTATCGCGTTGACGCAGCGGTCTACACTACGGATACGGTCAGATGATGTCTCAAGGCCCGTTCGCGCTAACCCAGTCAAGTTTCTACTGCGAGTACAGGGCGAACGGTTCATGCATTGCCGAGTCGATTCATAGATGGCGGTGTTTCACGTGAAACAATTGTTTAATTTCTCTTTTTCTATCCAGTAAGCATTCCATGGCCAAAATTTTCTGTGTTGCTAATCAAAAGGGTGGGGTGGGTAAAACCACAACCACCGTTAACCTTGCCGCAGGCTTGGCGAAGGTGGGTCAACGGGTGTTGATGGTAGATATGGATCCGCAAGGCAACGCCACCATGGGCTCTGGCGTGGACAAACGCAAGTTGGAACTTTCGGTGTATGACGTGTTGCTGGAGTCCGCCACGATCGCCGAAGCGCGAACCCAAAGCCCACAACTGATAGAGGCGGGATGCAGCTATGACATTCTGGGAGCCAACCGTGATCTGGCCGGTGCCGAGGTTGAACTGGTAAGCCTGGAGCGGCGTGAGAAACGCCTGAAGCTGGCGCTGGCTCAAGTAGACAATGACTACGATCTGGTGCTGATTGACTGCCCACCAAGTTTGTCAATGCTTACGCTTAATGGTTTGTGCTGTGCGCATGGTGTGATCGTGCCCATGCAGTGCGAATATTTTGCACTTGAGGGCTTGGCAGATCTGGTCAATACCATCAAACAAGTGCACGCCAATCTGAACCGCGATCTGAAAATCATCGGTTTGCTGCGGGTGATGTTCGACCCCCGAATCACACTGCAGCAGCAAGTGAGCCAGGAGCTTGAGACTCGCTACAGTTCCAAAGGGCAACTGTTTAGCGCCGTCATTCCGCGCAATGTG
>CAIYNH010000347.1 GCA_903927495.1 uncultured beta proteobacterium | reverse complement strand
GGTGCAGTGATTTTCGGGTCGGATCCCGATTCGGCCCGCTGATGCTTGAACCTAGATTCAGACTTCCTGATCCGCGCTAAGCAAATGCGACAAAAATCAGAATCAGGCGTGGCACTTGTGGAAGCGGCATCTTGCCGCTTTCCCCAGCGTCTGCGGCTGGAAGCCACAGCTACAAGACACGATCAGTGCCATTCGGAATTCCTTGCGGATCAGGAAGTCTGAACCTAGACCACCACCACGGTTTGATTTGCGCAGCTACCCTTGCCTAAGCCTTATAAGTTTCAAAAATACGGTCGAGCACTTCGCCTTTGATCGGTTTAGTGGTGAACTCGGTCATGCCGGCAGCAAAACAGGCATCGCGGTCGCTGGCTTGTACGTTGGCTGTCAAGGCAATAATTGGCAAGGGTAGCCGGTCGTTCTGCTCACGTTCCCAGGCGCGAATTTTTCGGGTGGCTTCAAACCCGTCCATCACCGGCATTTGACAGTCCATGAACATGAGGTCATAGGTACCCGTCTGTAAGGCAGCAAAAGCCAATTGCCCATTTTCGGCTGTGGTCACAGTGGCACCACGGCGCTCCAGCAGGCTGCGGATGACCATTTGATTGATCATGTTGTCCTCTGCCACCAGCACACGCATACCCTGTGCCGAGCCCGTAGGAGGCGGGAGGGTCGCGACTGCCGAAGCTGCTGGTCGCTCGGATAGCGCGGCATCCATGGGTAAATCAAACCAGAATCGGCTGCCCTGCCCCGGTGTGCTGTCGGCATGAATGTGACCGTCCATGATGTTCACCAGGTGCTTGGAAATTGACAGTCCCAGCCCACTGCCTCCGAAACGCCGTGTGGTGGTCGCGTCAGCTTGGGCAAAACGCTGGAACAACCCGGCCAACGCTTGTTCGGTCATGCCGATACCGGTGTCGGCGACTGTGAAGCGGCACCAGTTGCGCGCATCACCCGCGGGTGCTGCGATTTGCAGGGCGCTGAACTCGATGCGGCCCTGCTCGGTGAACTTGAGTGCGTTGCTGAGCAAATTACCCAGCACTTGGCGCAGGCGGGTCAGGTCAGCGCAGACCCAGTCGCAGGTTGGTGCCTGGAAATCCGTGTTCAGACTGATGTTTCGCATGCTTGCTATTTCGCGATACACCTGTGCTACATCCTGGCACATCTGTACCAGGTTGAAGTCGATTCGCTCAAGCTGAACCCGACCTTCCTCGATCTTGGCCATATCCAGAATGTCGCTAAGCAAACCGTGCAAGGACTTGCCGGCCGAGGCGATGGCCGTTACAAAGCGTTTTTGCTCGGCATCAAGCTGTGTGTGCTGAAGCAATTCGGTCAGGCCCAGAACCCCGTTGAGCGGGGTGCGGATTTCGTGGCTCATGGTGGATAAGAACTGTGACTTGGCCACGTTGGAGGCTTCGGCGCGTTCTTTTTCGCGGGTGAGCTCGTTATTGCGTTGCACCAGTCGCTCGGTTAGGGTGTCTAGGACCATAACCACAGAGCGCACTTCATTCTCATCCGGCTCAAGAATGGTCTCGCCAGTCAGCTCAACTGCACTGTTGAGGGCACGCTGACGCAGTGCTTTCAGAGGTTTCATGAGCCTGCGCAAGACAATGAATCCCGCAATCAAACTGCCGACAAAAGTCAGCATGGCAATCCACATCGAACGATTTCGACCATCGTCTAGCAAGCGATAGGCCTCGCTGCTGTCAAGGCGAGCCAGAATCACGTAGGCATCGTCCACAATGACAATTGGCAAATACACGCTGGTATGGTGGGTGCTGGCATCGACCCGAAACACCGGAATTTTTGACATATAGGCTTCGTTCACCCCACTCATGTCGATCGGGTCGGTCGATGGCTCAATTTGTCCGACGATATTGCCATCGTGCCCCAGCAGTACCAGTTCAGCCCCCAGTTGACGGCTTAGCTTGCGGAAGAGGACCTGGTTCAATGTCACGCCAGCCGCGAGCGTGCCAATCACTTGCTGGTCCACTTTGAGTGGTTCGATGGCCTGAATCACCA
Organism: uncultured beta proteobacterium; assembly: GCA_903927495.1. Taxonomy (GTDB): domain Bacteria; phylum Pseudomonadota; class Gammaproteobacteria; order Burkholderiales; family Burkholderiaceae_C; genus Rhodoferax. Next base: position 9,618 of record CAIYNH010000347.1, on the reverse strand, counting down.
CCCCGTCATAACCCCGCTGGCTAGAGAGCATGCCCTTGCCGCCCTTAAGAACTTCGGAGACTCCCCAACTTGTTGCAATATCGCCATGGTGCAGTGGGTCTTGTGCACGGTACAGCACCATTTCATCGGAGTCCGTCACTTCGATTGTCTGAATTTCTCCCAACTCGAACACTTCACCCAGCCGTTGGGCCATCTGGTTCACGCGCTGCATGCCTTTGAGCTGCATGGCATTGGTCACTGAATGGTCCGTGGCCAGCAGGCGGGCGGTGGACTTGGCCTCGTCTTCGAGTTGTTCAATCAGTGAACTCAAAATATTGCCAATGGTTTTGACTTTGTCGATTTCGCGCAGGTTGATGGTTTCGCTCAAGACGCTGGAGGATGTGTGTTGCGAAATAGCTTGGCCCACCAGCACCAGTACACCGATCAAAGCGGCCAGCGCTGTGGTTGCTGAAAGATGGAAAAGCTTGTTCATGCCTTAAATATTTCGTGCTGCTGGAGGATCGCTGTCAACACTCAGGTCGGTGCGACGGCAGCGATGACACCGTGTTCACGCAAAATCCGAATGCCTTCAGAGGAACGTGAAAATTCGATGAATGACTTTGCCGCCGGACCAAGTTTTCCGGTTTTGTGTATCAGACCAAACTCGATCCAGATCGGGTAGCGTCCTGCGCCCACGTTTTGCGGGCTTGGCTCCATGCCATCAAGTGCCAGCAAGTTGACCCGGGTTTTGCACGCAGCCAGTGCCGAGCGATTCAGAAAACCCAACGATGTCGGGTAGCGGTCAAGCAAATCGATCATCTGCGGATCCAGGTTAACCAATTTGATGCCCGGCCCGAAAGTGAGGTCACCAAACGGGTTGATCACTCGGCTGATGGATTGGCGCGAGGTGTCGGAAACTTCGCGTCCAATGGCCCGGATCGGGCCAGCCTTGCCACCCACTTCGCTCCAGTTGCTGACCTTCCCGGTGTAGGCATCAAGCACCTGCGCTGTGCTCAAACCCTTGATCTGCACGCCAGCACCCGCCACAAATGCCACCGGGTCACGCCCTAGCGCTACATAGCTCAGGCCGCGTGCACTTTCGTCGGGTTTGAGTGGTCGACCGATGCGACCCAACACCGCTTTTCCGGCCTCGACATCGCGCAAGGCCCCGGCAGCCCCGGTGCTGGGTGGAATGCTGACACTGTGTTGGGTTTGTTGTCGGTTGAAAACATCGGCCAGCGCTTTCAACACCACTTCAGGGTTGCCGCTGCCAGGAATCACCAATTCTTCAGCCTGGGCAAAATGGCAACTCAGACCCAGCAGCATGCCAGCAATGGGCCAAATTCTGACAAAAAAATGCATTTTGTGCGCTCCTATTTCATTGTTATTTTGCCGTTACTGATGTAGCTACCCAAATTGGGAGCACGCGATCGTAGCATTGCAAAGCCAGTTGGCCGAGGCACCAATGGATGCAATATAAATGGGAGTGGGCTCGTGTTGGGCCGCTTATTCTTCATCGGCAAAGCATGGCCTGCATATTCAGTTTCCTCATGTCATTTTGATTTGCAGAAGTTGCTCAAATGTTTGCTGCGTTTTTTATAGCTGTTCGTACTTTGGTGGCTTGTGTTTGACTGGGTTTATTCTTGTGAAATGTTGAAACGGCCTGAGTTTGTTGATGGCACTTATTGAAGTTGCTTAGCGTCTTCAATAAGTGACTTGCCTGCGGCCACAGGCTAAATCAAACCATAACTACTACAGATCGAACCTCATTCGCAACGAACAGTCCATTGCAGATGCCACCTACAATAAAAACATGACCGCCTACTCTTATGAAGCCATTGATGCCGAGGGCAAAACCCGCCAGGGGGTACTCGATGCCGACTCTGCCAAAGCGGCCCGTGGGTTGCTGCGCAGCCAGGCCATGGTGCCATTGGCAGTGCAGGCGCTTGGGGCTACTGCCACTGCCAATGCGCCAAACGGCTTGCAACGGCGCAGCAAGCGGGTTTTCGGCGGGACCGATCTGACCATCTGGACGCGCCAACTTGCCGGGCTGGTGTCATCGGGCTTGCCGTTGGAGCGCGCTTTAACTTCGTTGTCTGATGAAGCCGAAAAAGCGCCTGAACGCGAACTTGTCGCCACCTTGCGCGCCGAAGTCAATGGCGGAGCCCCATTTGCCAAGGCGTTGGCACAGCACCCGCGAGAGTTTTCTGACATTTACGTGGCCGTGATTGGTGCCGGTGAACAAAGCGGCAATCTGGGCCTGGTGCTGGAGCGCCTGGCCGACGATCTGGAAGAGCAGCAAGCCCTAAAAGCCAAACTGATTGGTGCCGCGCTGTACCCGGCGATCGTGTCGCTGGTAGCGGTGGTGATTGTGCTGTTTTTGGTGACCTACGTGGTGCCGCAGGTGGCGCACGTGTTTGCCGGAAGCAAGCGCGCCCTGCCGATCTTGACGGTGATCATGATGGGAGTCAGCGCCTTCATCAGAAGTTACGGCTGGCTCATGCTGGTTGCTATAGTTTGCGCAGCATTCGGTGCCCGTCTGGCCTTGCGTAACGCCCAGTTTCATGAAAAGTTTGATGCCGCTTGGCTGAACCTGCCGATACTTGGCAAGATGTCACGCAGCTACAACTCGGCGCGTTTTGCCAGCACCCTGGCTATGCTGGCTTCGGCCGGCGTGCCGATTCTGAAAGCCTTGCAAGCGGCCGCGCAAACGCTCTCCAACCGGGCCATGCGGACCGATGCGCTAGATGCGCTGGTGCTGGTACGTGAAGGGGCACCACTGGCCTCTGCGCTGGCGCAAAAAAAGCGTTTTCCGGGACTGTTGGCCATGTTTGCGCGCCTGGGTGAGCAAACCGGGCAGTTGCCATTGATGTTGCAACGTGCCGCAAAACAACTCAGCACCGAGGTACAGCGCCGCGCCATGCAACTCGCCACCTTGCTGGAGCCGCTGCTGATTGTGGCGATGGGATTGATGGTGATGCTGATCGTGCTCGCGGTGCTGATGCCGATCATCCAGCTCAACCAGTTGGTGAAGTAACGGGTTGAGCAAGAGACCCGTCGCCAGGGCGGAAACGGGTTTTGACGGTGCTTAGTAGCGGTAGTTCAAACCGATGGAAATGCTCGGCAGGACCGACAAGCCGCCAATGGAATCGCGCATGGTTTTGGTTTGTGCTTCGACGTCGGCCTGAGTAATGGTGTTCGTGCCGAAGGTTTTTCCGATAATAGAAGTGCTCACATCGGTAGAGAAAGTTCCGATCGTCACCCCCAAATCAGCGTAGAAACCCAAACCCTTGTCTTTGCTGGATTGGTGGCCGTAACCAATTCCGATATACGGGGTTGTGGTCGGATAGCTGATGTTCACACTGAAGGTTTCACCAGTTAGATTGACTGATTTGTTATTGATGGTGGATAAGCCGCCTGAACCATTCAGACTGGCCTTGATGTCGTTGACCGTCAAGCCACCCACCACCCGGAAACCACCTTCAAATGGAAACCAGTCGGCAAAAACGCCAACGCGATTGGCCTTCAGAGTGCCGGTAACGTTGACACCGTCCTGATTTCCGTCTTTGCTGACATCCAGGCCGCCGGCATATTCACCACGTAGTCCCCAGTTGCTACCCATGGGTTGTGCATAACCCAGCGTCAGCAGGCCCGGTAGACCCACGCCACCGTACACGTCCTGCGCTTGAACGGCACCGCTCAAACTAGCCAAAGCTGCCAAAACCAGAAGTTTATGTTTCATTCTTAAACCCTTTCATCGAGTGAATGCAAACCTCCAACTCGAAGATTTGCTGACCGCTATTTTGTCACGCTTAATTGAATTTTGGCTGACTTTTAGGCGCAATTCAGCGCCTGCCGTATACATCCTCAAAACGCACAATATCGTCTTCACCGAGGTACGAGCCAGACTGCACCTCAATCATCTCCAACGGCACACAGCCCGGGTTTTCGAGCCGGTGGGTGGTGCCCAGTGGGATGAAGGTGGACTGGTTTTCGGTCACCAAAAAGGTCTCCTCACCCTTGGTGACCCTAGCCGTGCCGCTCACCACAATCCAGTGTTCGGCGCGGTGGTGGTGCATTTGCAGAGACAAAACGCCGCCTGGTTTGACCACGATGCGTTTGACCTGAAAACGCTCACCAGCATCGACCCCGTCATAAGAACCCCAGGGGCGAAACACCTTGCGGTGCACGCTGCCTTCAGCGCGACCTTGTTTTTTGAGGGTGTCAACGATTTTTTTGACATCCTGGGTCTTGTCTTTGTGTGACACCAAAATCGCATCGGCGGTTTCCACCACCACCAGATCACTGACTCCGACGCAGGCGATCAGGCGGCCTTCAGACAACGCCAGGGTGTTTTCACAGTCCTGCAACAGCACGTCGCCTTGCGCGACATTGCCGTGGCCGTCTTTGGGCAGCACTTGCCACAGTGCATCCCAGGCACCCACGTCAGACCAACCCGCGCTCAGGGGCAGTACCACGCCGGGTGGCAAGGCCGGGCCGGTTCCGACTTGTGCGGCTATGCGCTCCATCACCGCGTAGTCGATTGAATCGCTGGGGCATTGGGCAAAAGTGTCTTTGCCGACACGGGCAAATTCACCGTCGGTACTGCCTTGGTTCCAGGCACTCTGACAGGCTGCAAGAATGTCGGGGCGGCAGGTGCCCAGGGCGGCCAGCCAAACCGAGGCGCGCATCATGAACAAGCCACTGTTCCATAAATACGTACCTTCGGTCAGGTAGGCTTGTGCCGTTGCCAGGTCTGGTTTTTCGACAAACCTTGCAATCAGCCGGGCTGAGGAACTTGCGTCCGCGCCTTCATAAGCTGCACCAGACTGGATGTAGCCATAACCGGTTTCTGGAGCATCCGGGGTGATGCCAAAGGTGACGACGGCACCAGCGACTGCCAGTGCTGCGCCTTGACTAACCACACTCTGAAACGCCGCCACGTCGGTGATGACGTGATCGGCCGGCATCACCAGCAGTACCGGATCTGCTGCGTCTTTGATAGCTGCTAATGAAGCCAGCGTAAGCGCTGGAGCAGTATTTCTTCCACAAGGTTCGAGTACCACCGTACCCGGCTTGCCAAGCAGGCGGAGTTGCTCCGCGATGACAAAGCGGTATTCCTCATTGCACACCACCATGGGCGCAGCCAGGGTAACCCCGGCGATGCCTTCAACCCGGCGTACCGTGGCTTGCAAGAGCGAGTCTGCGCCGGTCAGTGCCAGCAGTTGCTTGGGGTATTTTTCACGCGATAGCGGCCACAGGCGCGTGCCAGAGCCGCCGGACAGAACAACGGGTTGGAGTAAAACAGGTGTAGTCATAAGCAATCAAGGTTCAATACGCAATGGATTCGCAGAACTTTTCCCCGGATTGGGGGATGGTTGGGACGGGGCTGACGGCATGGCGCTTCACGCCCGTGCATCGCCCCAGCGCAATTGGGCAGTGTCGTCACCTCGGTACAGGGTTTCACCGTAGCGATCGACGCAGTAACTGGGGGACACGATCATCTCGACAAAGCTCATGTCTGCGGGAATGCGGGTGTATTCAAACAAAATGCTGCGCACCACCTTGGCACCCGTGCGGATGTGGCTTCCGTGACCAATCCAGGCCGGCCCGACGATGGTGACCCCAGGATCGATGCGCACACTCGATCCAATATAGACCGGCCCTTCAATCTTGATCTGATCCCAGGCCACCGAGGTGTTCAGTCCAACCCAAATGCCGGGCTTGATCTCACGCCCGGGCATTGTCATTTGCGCGACCTCACCGCGCAAAACGCGTTGCAACACGCTCCAGTAGTCGCTGACACGGCCAATGTCGATCCAGTTGAAAAACCGGTCTTGGACATAAAAGGGAAGTTTTTGTTCCACCAGTTGCGGAAACAACTGCGAGCCAATGTCATAGACCTGGCGCGTAGGCACGAGATTGAGCACTTCTGGTTCAAAAATGTAGATGCCGGTGCTGGCCAGTGTCGATTTCGCCTCGGATGGCTTGGGTTTTTCCTGGAAGCACTCAATGCGACCGTCTGGGCCTGCCACCACTACGCCGTAGGCTTGGACATCGGCGGGTGGCACATTCAGCGCCACCACGCTGGCCAGTGCGCCTTTGTGTTTGTGCTCATGCAGGGCCGCACCAATGTCCAGGTCGATCAGAGCATCGGCGCATAAAACCAGAGTGGTTTCATCAAAAAAACCGCTGAAATCCTGAATGCGGCGCATGCCACCAGCCGAACCCATGGGGCGTGGCAAGATGTCACCATGGTCGCGCACCCCCTCGTAGGCGTAACCCAGTTGCACGCCCCAACGGCTGCCGTCACCAAAATACTGCTCAATTTTGTTGTGCAAGAAGGCCACGTTAACCATGATTTCGGTGATGCCATGACGCGCCAGGTGCTCAATCAGGTATTCCATCACCGGCTTGCCCAAGATCGGCACCATCGGCTTGGGCAAGTCTTTGGTCAATGGTCGTACCCGGGTGCCCTGTCCGGCCGCCAGAATCATGCCCTTAGCCATGACGTTGCTCAATTCTTGTTGTCATTGTGTTTATTCCCTATTTCAATACCAGTACTTTAGACCGTCTGATGGTAGCCGTTTGGATTATTTTTTTGCCATCGCCATGCATCGGAGCACATGGTTTGTAAACCACGCTCGGCGCGCCAACCCAGCAACTCCAGCGCCAATTTTGGGTCAGCGTAGCATGCGGCGATATCGCCGGCACGGCGAGTTGCCAATTTGAACGGCACTGGCTTACCACTGGCTTGCTCGAAAGCGCGCACCATCTCGAGCACGCTGTAGCCGACACCAGTGCCCAGGTTCACCTCTGAGCATTGGGTTTTGGTCTGGAGTTGCTTGAGCGCGGCCAAATGGCCCAACGCCAAGTCCACCACATGAATGTAGTCGCGGACACCCGTGCCGTCCGGCGTGTCGTAATCATTGCCCCAGACATTTAAGAATTCACGTCGGCCCACCGCCACCTGGGCGACAAAGGGCAGCAGGTTGTTGGGGGTGCCCTGTGGGTCTTCGCCAATCAGGCCGCTGGCGTGGGCCCCTACCGGGTTGAAATAGCGCAGGATGCTGATGCGCCAAGCTGCGTCACTGCGGTACAGGTCGCGCAGCATGTTCTCAATCACCAGCTTGGTCTGGCCGTATGGGTTGGTGGTTGAGAGGGGGTGGTCTTCGGTGAGCGGCAATCGCTGCGGATCACCGTAGACCGTGGCAGATGAGCTGAACACCAGCGTCTTGATGTCGCACATTTGCATGGCTTCAAGCAGGTGCAGGGTACCCAGCACATTGTTGTCGTAGTAGCGCAGCGGTTGTTGGACCGATTCGCCCACGGCTTTGAGTCCGGCAAAGTGGATCACTGCCGTCGCCTGGCTCGCCTTGAGTGCGTCTTGCAAGGCACGGGCATCACGAATATCGCCCCGGATCAGGGCTGGTTTTTTGCCGGTAATGCGCTCGACCCGGGTCAGCGCTTCGGGTTGGCTGTTGCTGAAATTGTCAAATACCGTAACATCAAAGCCAGCATTGAGCAGTTCCACGCAGGTGTGTGAGCCGATGTAGCCGGCTCCGCCAGTGACGAAAATCATGGGAGCGTCAGATGCGGGCAGAAGCTTTGTCAATTTCGGCCCGTAATTCGGCGTAATTCATGGTCACCGGGAACTGCGGAAACTCATCAATCACATTTTGCGGTGGATGAAACAGAATGCCGGCGTGAGCCTCAGTCAGCATCGCGGTGTCGTTGTAGGAGTCGCCCGCGGCGATCACCTTGAACATGAGTTCCCGAAAGCGCTGTACCGCTTCTTTTTTCTGGTTTTGCATGCGCAGGTGGTAGTTGACCAGAAAGCCCGCCGCATCAGCCTCAAGCTTGTGGCAAAACAACACCGGCATGTTTAGTTGCGCCATCAGCGGCATGGCAAATTCGTAAAAGGTGTCGGACAAAATAATGACCTGATAGTCGCGCCGCAGGACATCCAGAAAGTCACACGCACCAGCCATGGGCCCCATTTCGGCGATTACCTTTTGAATGTCGGGCAAGCCCAATTTATGGGTTTTCAGCAAGTCCAGCCGGTACTTCATCAGCTTGTTGTAATCGGGCTCGTCGCGCGTGGTGCGAGAGAGTTCAGGGATACCGGTACGTTTGGAAAATTCGATCCAGATTTCTGGAACAAGAACGCCTTCAAGGTCTAGACAAACAAGCTGCACGCATTTTCTCCAGGAGTTGTTGGCATCCCGCAGGATGCACTTCAGGTTGTTGGCAACAAGCCATATGGCATTAGTGTAGTGCTGCGCGGCGGTTCAGCAGTGCGTAAAGCACGATCGCGCCAAACGTGGCGGTGCCAATGCCGCCCAACGCAAAGCCGCCAAACTTCAAGGTGAAGTCGCCAGTGCCCAGCACCAGCGTGATGGCGGCCACGATCAGGTTTTTGTTGTCAGAAAAGTCAACTTTGTTTTCAACCCAGATGCGCGCGCCAGCCACCGCAATCAGGCCAAACACCACAATGCTGACACCACCCATCACCGGCAGAGGAATCGCCTGGATCACGGCACCGAACTTGGGGCTAAAGCCAAGCACCACGGCCAGCAGCGCGGCGACCAGAAACATGGCCGTGGAATAAATTTTGGTGGCCGCCATGACACCAATGTTTTCGGCATAGGTGGTGACACCAGTGCCCCCAGCGCTGCCGCTGACCATGGTGGCCACGCCGTCACCAATGAAGGCCCGCCCCATGTAAAGATCCAGGTTCTTGCCGGTCATGGCGGTGACGGCCTTGATATGGCCCAGGTTTTCAGCAACCAAAATGATGGCCACGGGGGCAATCATCAGCATCGCTTTGTAGTCAAAAACCGGCGCTGCGAAAGCCGGAGCACCCAACCAAGCGGCGTTGAGCAAGCCAGTCAAGTCCATCGGCTTGCCCAGCCCCAGGCCATTGGTCAGCATGGCATAAACCAGGCTGGCCGCGATCAGCCCAACCAAAATCAGCAGGCGCTGCACCATGCCGCGGGTGAACACCGCGACGATTGCCACGCACAGAAACGTCACGGCTTGCATCCAGCTCTCAAAATTATTCGATGCCATGTTTTTGATCGGCACGCTGGCCAGGTTGAGGCCAATCACGGCGACCACGGCACCAGTGACCACCGGTGGCATCAGCTTCTCAATCCAGCCCGTGCCCATGACCTGCACCAGCAAGCCAACGGCGGTGTAGAGTGCGCCACAGGCAATGATGCCACCCAGTGCAACCCCGATGTTGGGGTTCAGGCCCTTGCCAGCGTAGCCTGTGGCGGCAATCACCACGCCGATGAAGGCAAAGCTCGATCCCAGGTAGCTCGGCACCTTACCGCCGGTGATGACGAAGAAAATCAGCGTGCCAATGCCGCTCATCAAAATCGCCAGGTTGGGATCAAATCCCATCAAGATCGGCGCCAGTACGGTGGCACCAAACATGGCAATCACATGCTGCATACCCATCACCGCGGTTTGCGGCCAGGGCAGTCGCTCATCAGGGGCAATGACGCCGCCTTGGCGAAGAATGTCGGGGGATTTTTCGGTCCAGTCCAGTAGGCTCATGGTATTTCTTCCAAAATAAATGGTGTGTGAATGGTACGGGAAGCACGCCGTACCTCGAAAAAGGTCAATACGGGT
>CAIYNH010000346.1 GCA_903927495.1 uncultured beta proteobacterium | reverse complement strand
CTCTTGACCGGGTCATGCGAGTCCCACAAGGACAGTCCGTAGGGCTCAAAGACCTTGAAGTAGGTCCAACTCAAGGCGCGCAGTACCCACAGGCTGGGCCGATGAAACTCGGCCAGGTAGAGTTTTCCACCCGGAGCCAGCACCCGGGTCGCTTCTTTGATGGCCTCACCCTTGAGGTGATGCGGCAACTCGTGCAACAGAAAGAACATGATGTTGGCAGATACCGAGCCATCAGCCTGCTTCATTGCGATCGCATTCTCTTGTAAATAAGTAATCTTGGCAGCGTAATCGCCCAGCTTGGTCTGCGCATGGTCTAGTTCATTCTGGATGATGTCGGCAATCAATACCTGCTTTGTGCCCGAGTCAACTGCCGCCTTGACCACTCGGGGAATCACGTCGCCAAACGCACAAGACGTGATCAGTACGTTTTTGCCGCTCAAATTGATCCGCTCCAAGCTTTGCGTGATCATCGAAACCAAACGGCTGTACTGGAACAATAATATTGCCGAGATGATCGGCTGGTAATCGACAAACCGGATCAGCCTCAGATTCGAATATATCGGATAAACGTGAGCTGCATCATGCTGCAAGCGACCCATGGCCCCACGCAAAATCAGGGCCCCACGGGTCATTGTGAAAAAGAACAGGGCTGTGCTGGCAAGCACAAGAATGACCGCGAAAGCGGTATAGGACAACCAAGCAGACATTGCAATCCTTTGAAATAAAAAGGCGATCGGTAACGCAGTGATTTTAAGCGTTTTGATTAGACCCATGTCTTATACAAGAGTCTTGCGGCAAATCATGCTTTTGAAAAAAAAATGACTTGCGACTGTCAAAATATGTTGTCATTCGGCGTGTTAGCCACGAATCAGCGACACCGTGAGCGAAAAAGTCACAAACGCTGCCGCTGTCGAGACCAGGATGATGCGTGCCACTCGACCGTTGTCTGCGCCGAAACGCTCCGTCAGCAGTGACACGTTGCTGGCACTCGGCAAGGCCGCCGTCAGCACCATGGCGCTCAGGACAAAACGCGACATGGGCAGGCCCAGGCTGATCAGCGCCCCACCGACCAGCAACACCACCAGTGGATGCAAGAACAGTTTAAAAAGCGCCACCGGCACATAGTCCGCTAGGCGCGGGGACTTGACGTGTCCGGCCATGGTCAGTATTTGGGAGCGCGCCAGCACTGCACCAATGGTGAAAAGCGCAACTGGGGAAGCCGCATCCGCCAGCAACCCAATGGTTTGGGTCATCGGTTGAGGTGCGACAAAATCCAGCGCTGAACTTAGCGCCCCCAGCAAAATAGACCACGGCAGCGGGTTGGTGAGCACGCCCTTCAGGGCATTTTTGAATGCTTTAGCGGCACCGCCCTGATCAGCACCATCCAGACGTGAAAGTGCAATGCACAGCGAGGTGGTCATGACCATGTCAATGACCATGGTCAAAATGACCGGCCCGGCGGCCTGTGCACCCAATAGTGCTACCAGCAGTGGCACGCCCATGAAGCCGGAATTGGGGAAAGCGGCCACCAAAGCCCCAAACGCGGCATCGTTCCAGCCGATGCGATTATTCAAACTCAACGCTACGGTAAAACCTACCATGATCAAAGCGCACAAAGTCCAGGTGGTCAGAACGCCAACATCGAGCAACTGGGCAATAGGCGTACTGGCACCAAAGCGGTACAGCATGCACGGCAATGCGAAAAACAACACGAATCCGTTCAATCCTGGAATTGCCTCCAAGGGCAGCATACGCCTGCGCGCCGCCAAGTAGCCGCACAGCACCAGAGCGAAAAAGGGAAAAGTAATTACAAAGATTTGCGCCACACCCTGATTGTCTCAGTCAAAAACGAAGTGTCTGCTGCAAACTGATGCAATCATGTACACCAGGTGCCGACTTAATGGATCTGTATCATCAGCCGCTTTGCGTCAACGAATACATGTCATCTTCCAACACCGGTTTGAACCTGGCCCAGCAAGAAGCTGTGAACTACCTGCACGGCCCCTGCTTGGTGCTGGCGGGCGCAGGTTCTGGCAAGACACGGGTCATTACTCACAAAATTGGACGCCTAATCCAAGCCGGGGTAGCAGCCAAAAGCATTTTTGCCATCACCTTCACGAACAAGGCCGCGACCGAGATGCGTGAGCGCGCCCGGGGTTTGATCGGAAAAACGGCCAAAGACGTGGTGATTTGCACCTTTCATGCGCTCGGGGTGCGCCTGCTTCGCGAAGACGGCGCTGCGATCGGCCTGAAACCCCAATTCACCATACTGGACAGTGACGATGTCACCAGCATCCTGAAAGATGCCGGTGGCAGTGTCGATGCTGCCACCGCCCGCACTTGGCAATGGAACATCAGCCTTTGGAAAAACCAGGGATTCAACGCCGCTGCCGCCGCTGCCCAAGCCAGCACCGATTCTGAGCGACTCGTGGCCCGCGTGATGGCACTCTATGAAGAGCGTTTGACCGCTTTTCAGGCCGTGGACTTTGACGACCTGATCAGCCTGCCCCTTAAATTGCTACAAAATCACGAGCACGTTAAGCGCAAGTGGCAAGCCTTAGCGGGGCATATCCTAGTTGACGAATATCAGGACACGAACGCTACCCAATACGAATTGCTGAAGTTGCTGGTCGGTGGCAAAACCCCAACACAAGCCCGTTTTACCGCCGTCGGTGACGATGATCAGTCGATTTACGGCTGGCGCGGTGCCACTCTGGACAATTTGAAAAAGTTGCCAATTGATTTTCCGACCCTGAAAATCATCAAGCTTGAGCAAAACTACCGCTCCACCAGTGCCATTTTGCGGGCTGCGAACAACGTGATTGGACCCAATCCGAAGCTGTTTCCGAAAAACCTGTGGAGCGACCTGGGCGAAGGCGAACCGGTGCGGGTGGTAGATGCCGACACCGAAGAGCACGAAGCCGAGCGCACCGTGGCGCGGGTGCAAAGCCTGCGCGCCAGCGGGCTGCCGCAGCCCGGGCCGCAGTTCAAGGAATGGCGCGACTTTGCCATCCTGTACCGCGCCAACCACCAAGCCAAGACCTTCGAGAAAGCTCTGCGCAAAGCACAAATTCCGTACAAGGTGTCAGGTGGAACCAGTTTTTTTGACCGTGCCGAGATTAAAGACCTGTGCGCTTGGTTTCGACTGTGGATCAACAACAATGACGACCCGGCTTTTTTTCGTGCCGTGACTACCCCCAAGCGCGGCATTGGCCACCAGACTTTGAGCCACCTGGGCGACTTTGCCAGTAAATATCGGGTCAGCCTGTTTGAAGCACTTTTTTCATCCAGTTTAGCCAGCGTCATTTCAGGCAAAGCACTGGGCAGCCTGATTGAGTTTGGTCGTGAAGTGAACGACCTTGAGTTTCGCGCCCGCCACACCTTGGGTGCTGACGCGGCCAAAACTTTTTTGTTGGATTGGCTCAAAGACATCGGTTTTGAGAAGTACCTGTATGACGCCGAAGACAGCGAAAAACTAGCCGCCGCCCGCTGGAGCAATGTGCTTGATTTTTGTGACTGGATGTCTGGGCGCTGCGGTGGTCAGATTGAAGATGCCACCGGAGTCAATGCCCCCGGCGAGGTCAAGTCCTTGCTGGAGGTAGCCCAAACCGTGTCACTGTTGTCTACCATCAGTGAACGCGAACAGGACCAGAACGTGCTGACGCTCTCAACCCTGCATGCGGCCAAGGGGCTGGAGTGGCCCCATGTGATGCTGGTTGGCGTGACTGAAGGCATGTTGCCATTTAAGCTCAAAGACAGTGGCGCAAACGTAGCAGAATCACTGGGCGGCTCCGAGTTGGCTCATGAAACCGCCGTTGCAGCCACCGCCATCCACCTACAGGAAGAGCGCCGCCTGATGTATGTGGGCATCACCCGTGCTCAGCGCAGCCTAGCTGTGAGTTGGACTCGCAAGCGCAAAAAAGGCCGCGAGATGGTCACGGCCCAACCCAGCCGCTTTATTGTGGAGATGGCTTTGGATCAAAGCACCATCAAAGAAAACCCTCGCGAAAAGCTCAAGGCATTGCGGGCTGAGTTTGCGCAAAAGGCGCAGGAGAGTGCTGCAGCGCGGGCGCTGGTGAAGTAAACGGTATCAAGCACCGAGAATTTGCCGAAGTTATTTGACTCCCATACCGCTAAAGGATTGGCTATTTCGGCACTCCAAACTGCTCAAATTCCCAAATAAGCCGCCCGCACCTGTTCGTTATTGATGAGTTCGTCGCCGGAGCCGGTCAAAGTCACATTGCCCGTCTCCAGCACGTAGCCGCGGTCCGCAATGTCCAGTGCCGCCAGCGCATTTTGCTCCACCAGCAAAATCGTCATACCCTGGCTTTTAAGTGTTCGGATGACATCAAAGACCTCTTGCACCAACAGCGGTGCCAGCCCCATAGAGGGCTCGTCAAGCAGCAGCAGGCGCGGACGCCCCATCAAGGCACGGCCAATGGCAAGCATCTGTTGCTGACCGCCTGACAAAGTCCCAGCAGGCTGATGGCGCCGCTCTTTGAGGATGGGAAACATGGTGAAAATCTTTTCCATGTCACCCACTACCTGATGGTGGGGCTGGGTATAGGCACCCAGGCGCAGGTTATCTTCGATCGACAATGGACCAAACACCTGGCGGCCTTCAGGACTCTGACAAATGCCCCGGCGCATGCGCTTGTCCGAGCGCAGTTGGCTAATGTCTTCGCCGTCAAATTGGATGCTGCCCGCACTCATGGGTTGCACGCCTGAGAGCGTGCGTAAAAAAGTGGTTTTCCCGGCACCATTGGCACCCACCAGCGCAACCGTCTCACCCCGGTGCACGACCAGACTGATGCCCTTGAGGGCCTTGATGCGGCCAT
>CAIYNH010000345.1 GCA_903927495.1 uncultured beta proteobacterium | reverse complement strand
CCACCGGCCCCTGGTTCTTGCGTGATGAACGGATGTACCTCATGCCCGGTGATTCGCCCATGGGTCTGCGCCTACCACTGGACTCCTTGCCGTGGGTCAGCGACGCTGACTTTCCGTACCTGATTGAGCAAGACCCCTCGACACTGCGGGACGAATTGCCCAGTCACGCCAACCTGGCTGCCAGGTATGCTGCAAGCACGACCGGTCCAGCAGGTACAGATACAGCGGATGCAGCAGGTGCAAACGCAACAAGTGCAGGTGCATCAGCGACAGCAGGTTTACCGGGCATGGCAGGTTTGTCGCTGGGTGCGGCGGCGCGTGCGGCTGTGGCTGCAGTGGGCAACTCATCCATCGCAGCCCGCTACCTGGCTCGCAATGCCACGCAACCAGAAGCAATCCACAAACTGCAATCGGCCACTGGAGCGGCATCAGTCACCTCGGCTAACGCGCAAACCGAAGCACAACCACAGCCTGCTAACTTTGATCGTGCGCCCAGCGCACATGAGTCCGCGCACTGGATTACCCGCACCGCACTCTGTGTGGAAGTGCGTGACCCGCGCCGCGCCAGCGGCCCCAAGGCGGAAGCAGTCGGCGAAAAGTCGGGGGTGATTTACATATTTATGCCACCGCTAGAGAAACTCGAACACTATCTGGAACTGCTGGCCGGCATTGAGGCCACAGCCCAGCAACTCAAAGTAAAAATTGTCCTCGAAGGCTACCCTCCCCCACGCGATCCACGCCTGAAACTTCTGAGTGTCACCCCTGACCCAGGCGTGATCGAGGTTAATATCCATCCCGCAACCGACTGGAAAGAGTTGGTTCATAACACCGAGTTTTTGTACAACGCGGCGTTTGAATCACGTTTATCAGCTGAGAAATTCATGACTGATGGCCGCCATACCGGCACCGGCGGTGGCAACCACTTTGTCATGGGCGGGGCCACTCCGGCAGACAGCCCGTTTCTGCGCAAGCCAGAACTACTGGCCAGTCTGCTGCTGTATTGGCACAACCATCCCTCACTAAGCTACCTGTTCAGCGGCATGTTTGTCGGCCCCACCAGTCAGGCACCACGGGTTGATGAAGCGCGCAACGACCAGTTGTATGAGCTTGAAATCGCAATTGAACAAATCTACAAGAATCGTGAAATTTACGGCCAATCCATGCCGCCCTGGCTGGTTGACCGGACGCTGCGCAACATCCTGATCGATGCCACTGGCAACACCCACCGCAGTGAGATCTCCATCGACAAAATGTACTCGCCCGACTCAGCCACCGGTCGCCTGGGATTGCTGGAGTTGCGGGCCTTCGAGATGCCTCCGCATCCGCACATGAGCAGTGTGCAGCAATTACTGCTGCGTGCCTTGATCGCACGCTTCTGGGAAACCCCGTATCAGGCTCCGGCCACCCGCTGGGGTACCGAACTGCACGACCGTTTTATGCTGCCAACCTTTATCAAGCTTGATTTTGATGATGTGATGGCCGAAATGCGTGGCGCTGGTTTCGCCTTTGATGAGAGCTGGTTTGCTCCGCACTACGAGTTCAGATTCCCACTGATTGGCTCGGTGTGCTCCTGCGGTATTCAATTGACGCTGCGCAATGCCCTGGAGCCATGGCATGTGATGGGCGAAGAAGGGGCACCGGGCGGCACCGCGCGCTATGTGGATTCGTCGTTGGAGCGCATTGAGGTGCGCGTATCAGGACTGAACCAAAGCCGCTATGTGGTGACTTGCAACGGCCGTGCCCTCTCGCTGCAACCCACTGGCGTGGTTGGTGAATACGTGGCGGGCGTGCGCTACAAAGCCTGGAACCCACCCAGCAGCCTGCACCCCAGCATTGGCGTACACGCACCACTGACTTTCGACATCGTTGACACCTGGATGAAGCGTTCACTGGGCGGTTGCCAGTACCACGTATCGCATCCGGGCGGTTTAAGCTACCAATCGCTTCCGGTCAACTCGTTTGAGGCGGAAAGTCGGCGTCTGTCACGCTTTACTGCGATGGGACACACTCCAGGCATCATGCAGGTGCCACCGGCCACCATCAACGTGCCCGCAAGCCGCGAGTTTCCGTTTACGCTGGATTTGCGCCGCGAGTAAGGGATGCGGCACTTGCCAATAACCAATTTTCAACAGCTCTGACGAACGCCTTGCTTGGTTGCCCTTGGCTTTTGTGGTTCGCCACATTGAGCCTTGGCTGTCCCGCACTGCATTCGAGCAGGTCCAGCAAAACGGTATATGGGCTAATTCTGCACGCCCAAGCCACACCAGCAGTTGTTTAGGTGGTGCTGAATAGACGAATCAGCACCGCACACAACTGCGCAGCTTGGGCAAAATCAAATGCATTCATGGCGGCATCAAGCGCAATGAATTCGCTGTTGCCGACCTGCCCGTGCTCTGAGGGTAAACGGGCATACGCCTCAAGTGCGGCCATATCCGAATTTCTCAACAAACTCTGCAATACGGTCAAATCATGT
>CAIYNH010000344.1 GCA_903927495.1 uncultured beta proteobacterium | reverse complement strand
CTTTGCGCCTGGGCACGCTCAGGGCTATCGACACTGACTTGCAGGCGCAGGTCATTGAGGTGGTAGAGATGCCCAATGCTCTGAACCCAGCCAAACGCCCAGTCACGATGCTCGGGGTAGCTGTTGGCCAAATTGAAGAAGTCACGGCGCTGGTGGACCCAGCAAAACGCCAGCTCAAAGCCTGGCTCCTGGTTGGCAAAGCCTTTGTAGCCGGAATAGCGGTCACAGCTGATGATGCCGCATACGACACCCTCAAACTCACCGATGACGACCAGGCTGGCCCGACTTGAGTCGAGCACATAGTGCACCACCTGCGCACTGTGAAAGACCCACAGGTAGCTTATCCAATAACGTGGTTTCTATTGCCAACAGCACCAGTGCAGGACAGTTTTGCCTTGGCGCGAGCTACGGTGGGCTGACCGCCATGCAAACCATCAGCTATTCAGCACCCCAGCCGTTAACACTGGTGATCAATGGCCCGAATTCATTATTAACAGGCGAGACAGGAGCATACACCGCCAGTGTCACACTGGCTGATGGAACCATGCTGTCGAATGTTTCGGCAGTTTTTAGCATGTTTGACTTTCCCCCTGCTCTCGGTGAGATGTCATTTCAAGTCGCAAGTTTCAGCGCTGGCACTCTGACAGCAATCAAGGCGAACGGGAAGAAACGATACGTGACGGTGGAGGGGTGCTATAGCACCGGAAGTGCGTATGGCTGCGGCTCCAAAGACATTACTATTTCTCCGAAACTTGCGTCAATTGCCATCATTCCCCCAGCGAATGTTGATTTGACGGCCTTGCCTGAAGCGACATTGCTTTCAACACCATTTACAGCCAATGCGAGATATACCGATGGATATGAGAGCGTGAATGTCTTTGCTGCTTTCGATTTCAAGGTGAACGGTTCGACGATAGCGACCTATGCTGGCCCCCTTTTAGCGCTGGGCACAACGAGTACAGGCAACCCGGCCTATTCAGGATTTCATCTTTTACCACCTTCTGTCGGCACGAATACTGGGGCCATGCTCTCCGCCAGCTACATGGAAGGGGGCATTACCAAAACAGCTTCGCTTGACTTGACAATCGCGAACAGTATTAACAGCCTGGCAAGCATCAGCATCAACGGGCCTGCAACCATCAATGAGAACAGTTCGGGAAGCTACACCGTCATTGCAACCTACGATGACGGCACGGTGAAAGATGTCACCGCATCGGTGGGCTTGTATTCCACGCTTGCAGCGCCGCCAACAAGAATGCTGACCGCCAAATACTTTAGCACTTGCGAGCGGCCTTGTGTTTAATGTCCTTGGCGCTTGCACGGTAAATTTGTTCTCCCTCAAATGATCAAGCTGCGGCTTGCCGGGTAGAGTTTTTTGTCATGCGCAGATAATCGAAAACCAGACGGGTGTTGCGATTAAGCTGGGCCATTTTTTGCGTGATGCTGGTTTTTCCATCAGAGAAGAGGCCGAGTACGCCAACTGCAAAGCGACGCAAGCGAGTCACGTTCTCTGGCCCAAAGCCGGTGCGAATACGGCTGCGGTCCTCATCGAAGTTCCAGTCGATCACGTAGTGGCAGCGATTCTCGATGGCCCAATGCCCGCGATTGGCTATGAGCACCTGCTGTGGATTGGCTCGGGTTGATGTCTGACTTGTCAGGCCCACTGCGACCTCCAGTGTTTGCTTGCCACTCTTTTTGTGGAACACCTCCCGCTCGATCAGAAAGACTTGAGCTACATGCGGGAAGTCCAAATACTCGTTAAGGGCCTCGCTGCACCAGATGCGCCGGGTCTCGATGCGCCCATGGTCGGGCGGCGTGACTTGCGTGAAATCGGGGGCTTTGCGCGTTTGGAACAGCACAGCAATATCTCCCTGCAGCGTTGCCTGATTGGCCTTGGCTGTGAAATGGTAATCGGCACCCCGCCCAACGACCACGTAGTCTGCCAGTTTGCGCTGCGTCAGCAGCGCATCTGCCGTGATGAGTTTGCCTTTAATGTCGATGGCATCGAGCAATTGAGTGAACATCCCAATCTCATTGGTATGCTTTTGCTCATCACGACCTTCTACGGGCAAAGTGCCGACTTTTTTTGGGTGTAGCAAATGGCCGACGTATGCCCCACAGCACTCATGATGTGGGTTTGGCGGCCTTTGTCATCAATGGCGTTGCACATGGTCTTGCCATCGACGGCGATGCTTGAGTCCTTGGGTGCGAAAGCCTCGTTCCACTTTTGCAGTGCGCAATCAAGCACGGCCGGGTCTACACGTAGCCGGGTTGTACCGGATATGGCTGGAAATGTCCAGTCGGACGTACAACGCTGTTGATTCCAAACAACATTTCCTCTGGAATCAAATCACCCTGCACGGCCAACAGAGAAGGTTGAAAATTACTGCCTCGGCGCTATAAACTCAAACAGCCTGCGCTGCTCTTCCCAATCCAATGGCACCTCCGCCTGACGCCCGCGTAGCGCGTGCAAATTGAGATGACGTGGCTGTCGACCATCCAGAACCGCCCGGATGATGTCTGGTGCCAAGCGCGTCATTCTGAGCACCTCGCTAACCCATCCTTGCTCAAGCTTGAAGCGACGGGCCAGTTCCGTCGCGTTGGCCACCTCGCTGGTGTCGATCAACTTCTGCCAGTAAAAAGCCTTGCCGATGGTGCGGATCAAGGGCAGATCGAATGCGGATGTCGTTCTCACAAACCCCGCCCCAGCTGGCGGCACGATTAACTTGCTGGAGTGGCGTCGCTTGATGGACAGCGGGACAAATGTCACTGATCGACCTGCCATCTCGAATTGACGTGGCTTGCCCGATGACGTGACCACGACCCGGCGCGACGCTGGCGTATCACGTGTGGAGTTATTCGTGGCATCCATCACACAGTCTCCTCGTCAACCGGTACGCGTTGTTCGGCCATCTTTGCTGTCCTGCATATCGAGCATGGCCATAACCGCCTGATGACCAAATATGTCCGTCGTCAATACAGTGATTCGCGAGCTTACTTTTTCCAGGATAGAAAGTTGCATCTGCGCGTTCTGAGACAGCCATGTGTAAAGCTGGGTTCGCTGTTTCGGAGTCAATGCGCCGGCGCTGCGGGATTCCTGAGTCAGCGCTTCGGGCAAGACGGTGTTGCAGCAGTGAGAGATCAATTGCATCAGTCTGGCCGAATGCTTGACCTTGCGGGTCAACAACTGAAACTGGGTCATGCCTGGCAGTAGCAAGTCGCCAAAGTCCTCACCTCGTTTGGCAGGCGCTGGGGGACCGATCAACTGAAATGGTGTTGTTTCAGGAGTAGCTGGTTTGTGATTGGATTTTGCCGACTCGATCTGCGGCTTGTTTTCTGGCATATTGCCTCCCTGTGCTGGTTAAAAAAACAGCATAAATCTGGATTTAAACGAACACAAGCACTTTTTCGCATGGATGCGAAGCCGATCAATTTTGCCTATGCGAAGGCTCCGACAGGCTTATTGCAGGCCCTGAGATTTCCGAGCTGATTACTCGAAAGCCGGCAGCATCAGGTTTAACTGAACGTTGATGCGGTAGAGGTCAGCGTCGCGAGCTAGGAGTTGATCCTTCACTTCGTTGCACACGGCGGCACATAGACTCGCCTGCTGCTAGTACGGCACGGCAAAGCCATTACGTCCGACGTTAATGCGCAGAGCTGTTGGCTGCCCGTTGACGGTCTGCGCGCTCAGCGACACGCTGGCACCAGGCACCAGCAGGCTTCGGTCGGCAGGTTTGAATGTGACAACCGGTGTGCCCGGAGGTACAGCGATAATCTTTTCGCCATCTTTGTACCGCACCTGAAGTTTGCGCCCATCGGGCGCCGCCATAACGTCAGCGACCGTGGCATTGGTCATGGTGCTCTGAGGTAGAAAGTCAAACGGGCGGTGGCCTTCGCCAGTGCCGCGCATCGCCTCAGGGAATACTGTGACAGCAATCGCCCGTTGCACACCATCGGCCTGCGGCATAGCGCCCACACCAATGAAACTTCCAGCTTTGATGTCGGACAGCTCGATCGCATAGACCTCGCTGACCACCAGGTTGACCAGCAACGCCAGTTCGATCAGTTCGCCGCCCCGCTCCAACACGCTCATTCGCGTGGCGGACACCGAATCGATCTTGCCGCGCAGGCGCACTACGGGCGTTACGCTGGCGGTTTGCAGGTTGGCTTTGAAGAATGAGACCGTTCTCTCCCAGGCCAACTGTGCTGCCGCAGTGTCATAACGGGGCGTAGTGTCATTGTTAAATCCGTGCTGGGTTCCAGGGTAGCGGTATGCGGTGTACTTGACCCCCGCAGTCTTCAAGGCTGCCTCGTAGGCAGGCCAGCTCGCATTGATTCGTTCATCCACATCGGCTTGCTGGATAAGCAACGGGGCCTTCACCTTGGCCGCGTCGGAAGGATCTGGCGTGTTGCCATAGAACGCTACGCCGGCTGCCAAATCGGGCACCCGAATAGAGAGCATGTGGACGATGCCACCTCCGAAGCAAAAACCCACCGCGCCAACTTTTGCAGTGCTATCAGGGCGCTCTTTTAACCACTGCGCCGCTGCCACGAAATTTTCCAGTATCTTGGCACGGTCAAGCGTCGCAAACGCCGCTACTGCCTTTTCCTCATTGCCTGGATAACCGCCCAAGGGCGTCAACGCGTCCGGCGCAAAGGCCATGAAGCCATCCAGCGCAAGCCGGCGAGTGATGTCTTCGATGTGAGGATTAAGGCCCCTGTTTTCATGAATGACCAGAATGGTCGGTAGCCTGGTTGTGCCTGCATTCGCGGGTCGCGCCAAATAACCCTTGACACTGCCCGTGCCGGATGGCGAGGGGTAGTTGACAAATTCCGTCTTCAGCCTGGCGTCGTCCTTGGGTACCTGCTGGCCAGCTGCAAAGTTTGGGCTTAGGGCTGCCAGCAGGCCCGCGGCAGTGACGCCGGCAGTCGCGAACTTGCGTGCCTGTTTCAGAAAACCGCGCCGATCCAGATTGCCGTGCACATAGGCATCAAAAAGTATCAGCAGTTCCTGGTCGAAGTCTTTTGCGGTCAGGCGTGGGGGCATGGCGTGTCTCCGGAAAATTTTTTGCAAGCTTGAGGATAGGGTCATTTGTAATTCCACACTTTTCGAACAACAATCAACTTGCCGAAAATATGGATACTCCATGTCTGCCTCTCGCGAACACCCGATATTTAATTGGTATTGCCCGTAATTTCATTCCAAAAACCACCATGCTTCAAAAATTCCCTGCCTTTGCCGGCGTGACCGGCCCAGTCGTTGTTATCGTCATGGACGGCTATGGCATTGCCAAACTCGACGTTGGCAGCGCCATTGTGGCCGCTCGCAAGCCGACGTTAGACCGCCTGTTTGCCCAATGCCCTCACATCAGCCTGCGCGCGCACGGCACAGCAGTTGGGATGCCCTCAGATGATGACATGGGCAACTCAGAAGTCGGCCACAACGCCATTGGCGCGGGCCAAGTCTACAGTCAGGGTGCGGCGCTGGTAG
>CAIYNH010000343.1 GCA_903927495.1 uncultured beta proteobacterium | reverse complement strand
GCCAGCGCCTGGCGGGCACGGCACACATCGTCTTGCACCAGCGGCGTCAGACCTTGCGCAATGCCAGCGGCGGTATCACCGCACAAGACCACATCGCCAAAAAAACCGCGCACCCCCACAGACTCGTTGCTCAGCACCACCGTGCCCGAACCCAAGAGCTCAAAGACGCGGCGCGCAAACATGGTGGGCGACTGCTTTACCGTGTTCATGTTGAGCCCAAAGCGGTAGCCCTTGTAGGCGCGGTGCATCTCATCCACGCGCAAACTGCCTTTGATCAAGGGCTGGTACTCCGGTGGAAAGCGGTAATTGGCGTCCGCACTCTCAAAATACCGGTCAAAAATGTCCACCGGCATCAGCGCTCTGGTGGCATCGAGCACGGCGCGCAAGTCTTGCACACGGTCGGCAAAACGCAGGTAGTAAGACCCCGCAAAACACGCCGCCGGCTGCCGAACAAACTGCTCCAGCGGGTTATGCACCACCGGCTGGCAAGCAAACGGCAATAGATGCACGCGCTCGTGCCCCAATGCTTGTTTGTAGAGCAGGATGCAATTGATCTCAGTCGTGAACACTACGTCAAACAAACTGGCCGTGATCAAAAAGCGCTCAAAGTGCACAGGGTCTTCTTTGTTCCAGAACACCGTCGGGACCTTGTTGGCCTTGCACCAAGTTAGCAGTTCGCGCAACTCTGGCGCGACTTCACTGATCTTGCGGTGCCAGTGTTTACCTGCACCCCACCAAGCCGATTCAACCAGTAAAACGTCGGGCAAATTTGCAAGACACTGGCTTTGCCAATCACTAGGTGTCAACGCCAACAATTCACAGGCGGGCGCAAATCCGGCTTGCGTGAACTCGTCCATGATCGCCGCCACACGCAAGTTCTGCATGCCAGTCACTTGCTTTGGCATTGGTC
This sequence comes from uncultured beta proteobacterium, assembly GCA_903927495.1. GTDB lineage: Bacteria > Pseudomonadota > Gammaproteobacteria > Burkholderiales > Burkholderiaceae_C > Rhodoferax. The sequence continues at coordinate 4,292 of CAIYNH010000343.1, read as the reverse complement.
CGGATGTCCAAAAAACACAAACCAGTCACCCCCGGTGCGCCACGAATACAGTGGCCGCCGCGCACAAATCGCGCGCAGTGCCTCCGGGTCTCTGGTCTGCCGGTAATAGATTTCGAGCCAGCCCATCACTTGCCGATCAAAATGTTCCGGCGCAATGGCACCCGGCTCATCAGTCAGGGCCAAAAAGCTCTGCGGGTCGTTGATGGTCTTCACCATGCGCTGCATCATGCGCAAGATTGGCGCCCCCTCCGGCTGCGCCAGAATATTTGTGCCGTTTGCCTGCGCCACCGCAATTACTAGGGCCAATGCCTGCGTGGCCGAGAGGCTGTACTCAACACCCATCGCACCTCGCGCTACCTCCTGCGGCAAGACACCGTCCGCCGTAATGGCACCAGCCTTCTTTCTGACCACGCTTAGCGCATGCTCCAGCAACTCTGGCTGGTTGAGCGCCACCGCTCCAAGAGCAAACGCGGCAGCGGTCCAGTCTTCAATATTGTTGTCGTATTTGTATTTTGCTTCCAGCCACAAAAGGCGTGACATCAGACGCTGGATCCAGGCTCGGATCTCGTTGTCGTCTGCTTCGGTGATGCGAGACCCATCGCGTAAAAGAAGGTAAGACATCAGCGGTGTGACCGACATCAGCCGCACCGCACCGCCACCACGAATGTCATCCGAAGCAACAAAAGCGTCGTCAGTGGCAAACTTCAGCAAGTGCGTACGAAGACAGTCCGCGATCGCGGTTCTGCTGATAACAGGCGCAGAAACAAACTTGGTATTTGTTCGCGCCAAAAAATCCTCTTCATCCGCGACAACTTTTCTGAGTTCAAGAAATCTCTTATACAGTAGGGGATCGATCACAGACGACCGTCGATCACTGTAGAAATTGACTGATTCCACTTTGGTTGGCAAACGCGTTAACGTTCGACAATCAATATCGCCGCCAAAACCTCGAAAGACCCTAGACTGCGACTGAAAATCAAGCAGTGATTTGTACTGCACAGTCGCCGCATTCGAAGCGGTCCAAAGAATCGCGCACAGAAAACAAATGTTCCTCAAGATCACGTTAATCCCAGTTGGGTAGATGACAAATATGTTTATCATCCGTGCATCGCGCGGCAAACGTAAGGTTGCTTCACAGACAATTTTTCAGATCATCAGCGTGTTTTCATTCACAAACAGGCCGGTCTTACGCGGTTATGTTAGAGGACAGACTTACCGTTGTCAGAAAGCGCATTGAATTTCCGGACTTATAGTGGGACAATTCTAGTGTAGGCTCAATTTCACCATCCTTTTCAGAACACCAACCCCGAGCAACTGGTGAAATTAATCCACGATGAAAGGTCAGTTCATCGTCGTGCGAAAAATCATTAAATTCAACAGTGGCACTAACGGTATCTCCGGGAAAGTGAATTGAATAATCATGCCCATGACAATAACTCCTAGAAATATCTTTCCCAAATATCCAACCCTGCCGCGCCACAATAAGCAACTCAGGACTACCTGCGGTAACAACGTCTTCAATAGTTATTGTCGCGGGCCAAACGACTTCGATTTTACGGGTTATCGCTACATTGACACCCTTAAACGCAAGTTCCACCACGACACTAACCCCCGACGTGGTTTCATTCCACTCGAGAAAACGGCCCTCAGGAATCAATGCTAGATACTGACTTGTCAGCAAACCATCGATCGAATCAACAAAACAACCGGAATGACCATAAGAAGATTCTAGACATTGACGATAAGGGGAAGTACGATCAAAGCTAAAATTTCCACAGTCAATAACGACGTCGACTCCTCTATACCGAATAGTGATTGAAGTGTCGTCTACGTGCTTATGAGCCGTACCACGATGTCCGCAAATGATGGAAATATACAAATCTTCATTCTTGATAACAGCAAAACCACTTTCCGGAAATAAATACGGCATATCTCGCGATACACAATTCGTAGGATGAATTGGCCAATCACCTATAGGTGGAATACTTCCATCATGCCATACACATACAGACAGCGCAAACTCCGCTTTGTCAATTACATTATACGCAACGTCTGCAAATTTTCCTGAATATAATCCCCAGCATTTAAAGAGCTCTACAGCTTCCTTGTATTTAATCAAATTATACCGATGATAACCAATCGTATTTTCGTTGGCCAAACCTTCTGAACAAAAAGCACCGAGAATCAGCTCCGCGATCCTCCAACGTGACTTGTCCACAAACCTCTTCCCAATCGCAGTTTCTTGACCTACGACAACGCCAATCTGCGCCAAGCATACATCAGACATTAGCCCATGATTATTAGTGCGATAGTTTTGATCCTCTTCAAGCCAGTAGCCACAATCTATAATATATCTCGCAATATCCCTTGTGAATTCATAATAGTCATTTGATTCGACGATTATTTTCAACAACATACAAAGACAACTTACGCGAATTACTGTTCCATGATCACGACTACCTCCCTCTCGGTTTGTCTCAGCAACCCTTCTATTGTGAGGGTTAGATATAAAGTGAAAATAGCTTCGCGATATTCCAATTGCCATCTCTAGAAACTTCTTGTCGTCAGTATTAATATACTCCAAGCAAAGCGATCCCACATAATGAAGTGAGTAAAAGTAAAGATTTGTTGTCGCAGAATCTAACTTGAACCTGAAAGACCAATCAATAGAATGATCCTCATTGAAATTAAACTGCTCACCGTTCCGCAATGTTACGACGCCGCTCGCAACATCCTCCTTTTCCTTTGCCGACAATTTACTACAGTGTGATGCAAAACACTCAACATCTGCGATATTTTGCAAAATATTGTCCACGCAGCCCGAATCAATCATTTTCATCAGAGTTTAATATCACCCTCGCCTTGAACCGTGCAAATTCCATTACCAATCAATCTCACGGCATCGTCCAACCACCATGTGGTTATATGCGCGTTTCGATTCTCTACCACTAACTGAAATGGTGAAGCCCGACGAATTAGTGTATTAACAAATCTCTGTGTTTGATCGGCTATATAAGTATTACCATTGCCGCCATCCGAGCAATCAAAGCGCGACTGTTTGATGAAAATCATAGGCTTGTATTCATCGACGGCACTTTCAAGAAGCGTCGATATATCAAAAAAAGATTTGTGAATATAGGTTGATTCACAGTCATCCACCCCCGCAAGAGAATTGACATACTCAACAATATCATTGCTAAAAACATCTTGTAACTTTCCCGAATGGTATCTACCGTATGTATTACCCAAGAGACAAGTTTGAGGAATATCAAGTACAATTGATGGCACTTTTAAGCGGATACCATGAAACGCTGCTCCATACCCTCCCATGCTACTCCCATAAGTATATATCTCCCCCTTTAAGTTGTGCTTCGTACGTAACTCCTCGATCATTAAGTCAATTAGGGACAAAAAGAAATAATTGGCACCCTCGCCCAAAAACCAACACCCCATTCTATTAAAACCCCAGTAATCAAGAAAAAAGACGGTATTCCAATTCGTGTCGCCATAATCTTTTTCTCCCCTTGTTTGCGCGCCGTTGGCGCCATTCCAGCCATGGAAGCATAGCAAGATCGGTGCAGACTCCGGATTTTTTGCGCGAGTAATATAGTAAATAAACTCTTTGTCAGATATACCTACAATTTTTTGTGGCTTGCTCATACTAGTGGGAAAATTTTGGATTACGGACCAGAATGTTGCTGAGAATGACACAATCCAAATCAGTCTTTAGAAGGCAATCTATGGCATCTCTAGGACTTTCTACAATTGGATCCCCCGCATCGTTGAAGCTCGTGTCGATCAACATAGGGACGCCGGTCAGATGGTGAAATTCGGATATCAAATTAAAATATGTAGGATTGAATTCTCTTGAAACTGTCTGTACTCTGGCGCTGCCGTCTACATGAGTAATCGCAGGCACCAAATCCCGCTTGTCACCACGCACATTAACTGTAAACTGCATATGTGGTAATGGCCTATCCAATTCAAACCATTCTTCTGCCAACGGCTCCAACACACTCGGCGCAAAGGGCCTAAACCACTCTCTGTGCTTGACTTTCGTGTTTATTATGTCAATATTGTCCTTTTTCCGTGGGTCCCCCAATATTGATCTATTGCCCAGGGCGCGCGCACCAACTTCTGATCTCCCTTGAAACCACCCTACGATTTCACCTTGAGCTATCATCTTTGCCGCTTCCTTTTCTGGTTCGTTCAATATCTTATATTTCAAACCGCAAATATTTAGTTGATTTGCAATTTCACTATCTGAATACTCTGGGCCAGCGTAGATCATT
>CAIYNH010000342.1 GCA_903927495.1 uncultured beta proteobacterium | reverse complement strand
TCTTCAGGTTTACCCTTTTCGGGTTAACCCCGATATTTATCCAAATTCCTCAGTAGCACATAGGGAAAACACGGGGGTCTATTTACGGGAAAAAGCGAGATGATCGAGTAAACATGAAAGCGCTTTCACGTCACCCAGGCATCCAATGATCATGAACTCATCACTTACCTCAAAATTTTCTGCGGCTCGCCGGACTCAGTCGGTTGAGGTGCCAACCCGCAGACCACATTTCCGTCTGGGCCTGCTGCTGGCCGCCGCATCGCTGGCAACGACAAGTCATGCCATTGACTTTGGTCCCGATGGCATGTTCAGTCTGAACGGGTTTGGTGAAGTGACCATGAGTTTGAACAGCAACTACTGCGCTGATTGCCAGTGGGTGGCGGGTCAGGAAAAAGACAAAAACTGGTCTGACCCGGTGATTCCTGGTCGCGAGTACAAAACCAGAGGCGTAACATTTTCACAATTTCAACCTTACCTTGGGGCCAAAATCGATCTGGGCAAAGGCTACAAATTGTCGGGCCTGGTTAGCCAGCGTTGGCGCGATGGCATGGTCGATGTGCCACAGGCTGGCTCGGTCTGGAATGGCTTTTGGTACGATAAAAACATTGCCATCAGCCATGAAGACTACGGCAGCGTGCGTGCCGGACATATGACAACGCGGGCTTGGAGCGTGTCTGACTATCCCTACGGAACCAACGTCGGCTTATCCGGGCCATGGAGTGCCAGCGGCGCGGGCTACGGCATGCTGACCAGCGCCGTGCGCTACACCTCCCGCATTTTGGATGTTGCCGAAGGCGACCTGGTATTGGAAGCCACCTATGACATGGGCAATACCGAATTTAAAATCAACAAGCCACGGTTTTTGGAGTTTTATGCCCAATTTCACCGGGGCGACCTGGTCGTGGATGCGATGTTGCAGGACGCTAGAAACGGCACGCCGAGTGCATGGACGCATGGCCCTTTCACTGGGTTGACACCCTTCCCTATGGACGACAGCTTGCTGAGCGAATCCAGCCAAGGCATTGCGATGGTCATGGGGCGTTATCAGTACAACTCACAGATTGAAATTTCAGCTGGTTTGCGGCGCAATTGGTGGAGTGGTGCAAATGCGGTATTTACCACCAACCCGTCCAACTGGAACAACATGTTCAACGTCGACTGGGGCGGCACGCTCAATGGGGTGACCAACCCGGGCTACCCGGCAAGTTCGATCGATGTCATGCTGGGCGGGCGCTACCGGGTGGGTAAATGGGTAACCTCGCTCGGCTTAATCCAACTAGGCACCGCGCGCACCGACAACCCGAGTGAGCGCGGTCAAGGTAATTCCGCGTTGGTGGGGGCTCTGGGTTTGCAGTATGACTATGGCAATGGCCTGAAGTTCAACATCCAGACCGGTGCTGTGCATTACGCACGACTGGGTTTGTCGCCGATGTCTTTGGCTAGCAATGCCAGCATCAACGACGCGGATTCACGCATTACCCAAGACAGCAACTGGGTCACAGTTGGTTTTGTTTACGGGTTCTGATAGCGCAACGTAGAAGGTTATTCCCATGAAATTTACAGCAATCAACGCCACATCAAATAGCACCCACAAGTTGTTCCAAGTATTTTGTGGAGTGGGCTTTTCCCTGCTAATGGCCGGCTGCGGCGGGGGAGGTGCCGTGGCAGACAATGGCGGGCGCTCCACCTCTTCCAGTGCAACCGCTGGCAGCGCGCTCAGGGCCTTGCCGGCAGGGTTCACCTCCAGCAAGGCAGTTGCCTATGGTGCCTACAGAACTGCAACGGGGGTCGGCCATCCATTCCAGACGGTACAGGTTACCGACCCTGCAGATGCTACAAAAAAATTGACAAAAGCCGTCCTGGATGCGAACGGAAAGTGCATTCCTGATTTGACGGATCGAGCCAACGAGTTCGAATACTTTGACGACCCGAGCAAGTCAGCCATTCAAAACCTTGCTGCCAAACAAGCCAAGGAAATCGAATGGGATGCCCTGATTGCACAAGATATGCGTTTGCTTGCAGAGGGAAAGTTTGGGCTCATCAGGCTGTTTGCCAGCTCCATGAATGTGGCTGAGCGGACCCTGCGCATCATTCAAGCCAACAACCTTGGCATCAAGGTGATGCTGGGTGCCTACGTTCATAACTACACCCCCTCGCTTGTCGATCAGATGTGCCATATGCCAACGACCGAGGTTTCCAACAGCGAAGAAATTGCCAGAGCAGTGGCACTGGCCAACAGCTACAAAGACATTGTGCTGGCGGTCAGTGTCGGTAACGAGACCATGGTGTCGTGGTCCACCGTTCCAGTACCGCCCGCAAAAATTGCCGGCTACATCAACACGGTGCGCGGTCAGATCACCCAGCCCGTCACGTCAGATGACAACTGGGCTTTTTATGCCAATGCCAAGGGTGAAAATCTGCCCAATCTGATTTTGGGTGCTATCGACTTTGTCTCCATGCATACCTATCCGGAACTTGACTCGATCTACAACTCGACTATCTGGGATTGGCGGCAAAAGAATATTGCCCCGATATCTCGCGCCGGTGCCATGATGGATGCTGCCATCGCCTCCGCGTATCGTGAATACACCGCCGTTCGCACCTACCTCGACTCCAAAAATCTTGCCACAATGCCCATCGTGATTGGTGAAACAGGCTGGAACGCGGTAAATTTGGGTGCCTTGACCTACAGGGCGCACCCTGTCAATCAAAAAATGTATTTCGACCGCCTGACCCAATGGGCCAATGAAGGCAAGTTGGGTGCTGGACCAAAGGCAATTTTTTACTTCTCGGCGTTTGATGAGCCATGGAAGCAGGGCGATGATAAATGGGGCCTGTTTAACGCTGCCCGTCAGGCGCGCTATGTCATCCAGGGACTCAAGCCGGCAGGTTCTACGACTTGGGTTAACGAAAGTACGACTTACACCGAAGCGGATGCTATTTACTGGTTACCGCCAACCCTGAATGCTGCAATTGACACAACTCAGGTCTCCAGATATACCCTGTATGCGGATGCCGCAAGCACTGGAGAATTGGTAGCTCCTGTGACTGGCGCAACCGCATTAAGCTGGAATGCGTGGGGCACCACTGCCACCGGCACCCACAACTTTACAGGCTCAGGAAGCAGCGACGGCCCAAATGCTTTTGAGATCAAACCCACACCGGCGGAATGGGGTTGGGGCTTCTTCTTTGGCACTACCGAAAAATATTCGTCCAATCTGTCCCAATTCGCAAGCAAGGGTCACTTGCAGTTTGACCTCAAGACCAACAACTATCCCGGCAAACTGATGCTAGGGGTACTGACCAACACGGCTGACAACGAAGAGGTCAAGGCATTGATTGCACTCGAAAACGGCAACTATGGATATTGCAACACCAACGTCTGGTGCCATGTCTCGATTCCATTGGCTGACCTAGTTAAAGGCAATACCGCAGACTTGTCCATGGTGATGCACAGATTTGTGATTGCAGATGATTACGCAGTCACAAAGAAAGATTTCGGAACCACCGGACAACCCAACATCTACCTTGACAAGATCTACATATCAAAGGACTAATCAACGCCAAGTCTGAGTCCCGTCATGCTCAAGTTTTTTCTTACAGCGCGTGACGGTGACAAGCGCTTGGCTTCCGTTGGGCTGGTGCCTGTTCAGGCACCAGACAACAGTCTTGCAAATGTCTTTGTCAATAGCACACATACCTTTCAAACCCTGCAAGGCTTCGGTGCTGCCTTCACTGAAGCCGCCGCCGTCACCTGGCAGCGCCTGAGCGCAACCAAGCAGGCGCAAGTTCTGCGCGACTATTTCGACCAAGGGCACGGTCACGGCTACAGCCTGTGCCGCGTGCACATGAACAGTTGCGATTTTTCACTGGGCAACTATGCCCATGTGGAAACGCCGGGTGATATTGACCTGAAAAGCTTCAGCATTGAACGCGACAGGCAGGCACTGCTGCCATTTATCAAAGCAGCCCTTCGAGCGGCAGCGCAACCCATCAAACTGCTGGTTTCACCCTGGAGTCCGCCAGCCTGGATGAAGGACAACGGGCAAATGAACCGAGGCGGACATTTGCTACCGCAATACCGGCAAGCCTGGGCCCGCTGCTATGTGCGCTTCATTCAGGAATATGCGGCCGAAGGCGTGCCGATCTGGGCGGTATCGGTGCAAAACGAACCGGCTGCCACGCAAACTTGGGATTCGTGTATTTACAGCGCCGAAGAAGAGCGCGATTTTGTGCGCGACTTTCTCGGCCCGGAATTGGAAAAAGCCGACCTTGGTCAGATCAAAATAGTGGTTTGGGACCACAACCGTGATAGCCTGGTCCAACGCGCCAGCGTAGTGTATTCAGACCCACAAGCTAATAAATATGTCTGGGGTGCCGGTTTTCACTGGTATGGCGAACATCATTTTGAGCAGGTTCAACTGACCCACGATGCCTGGCCTGACAAGCAACTCCTGTTCACTGAAGGCTGTCAAGAGGGTGGCCCACACACCGGCTCCTGGGACCTGGGCGAGCGCTATGCCCACAATATCATCAATGACCTGAACCGCTGGACCGTGGGCTGGATAGACTGGAATCTGGTGCTCGACGAGACTGGTGGCCCCAACCATGTAGGCAACCTCTGCAGCGCACCGATTTTGATTGACCCCGTCCGCGATGCGCTACTGCACCAAAGCTCGTATTACTACCTGGGTCACTTCAGCCGACTCATCAAGCCCGGCGCGCGCCGGGTGTTGTGCGCCGCCACCAAACAAGATCTGGAATGCACTGCTTTTTTGAATCCGGATGGGACGGTTGCCGTGGTGGTGATGAACCGGACCGAAGCACCGATTGGTTTTGTGTTGCGACTGGATGGCGAAAACTATGTCACAGAATTACCGCCACGCTCCATCGCGAGCTTTCTCAAATGTAGATGAAACTGCTTCTTGTTTTATAGTGGCTTACGCAAGCAGCGTATGTGATACAGCCTGTTTGTTTAAAACTTTTCGAGATCTGGTTTAGCTTGCTGTGGCAAGTGGGCGCTGTGAATCGCGTCTTTTGAAGTTACAACAGCAACCGCCACACAGCCGCAGTGATTTTGGGGTCGGAT
>CAIYNH010000341.1 GCA_903927495.1 uncultured beta proteobacterium | reverse complement strand
TCATCAGCGACATGCTGTGCAACCAGAAGCTGTTGAGTTCGACCGGCAAACCAAGCAGGGGTCCGAGACCGATGAAGTTGTTGAACCAATCTCCCCAAAATTTGATGCCGCCAAATACGCCCCAAACCATGCCATTGATCATCAGCCCCAAAATAGCCAGCATCAACAAGACTGCACCCAGATAGGAGGACCATTTTTTGACAAATATCTTGTCGTAGTCAGATTTAAAGCCTTTGACCCACTTTGGACTGTGTGATGTACTCATTTGCGGTGGCCTCGTTCCATTTCTAAATCATCCTTGTCGCTGTTGTTTCGCCCTGTCTTACTGCGGCAATGTCTGCGGCTCAACACCTAGACGAATGATTTAGAAATGAAATCAGTCGACAATTGTTGGCATTGGATAACTATAAACGAATCAGTGTGTACTTATAAATAAATTTTGGTAGCGACCAAGTCCATCAGTGACCACCAGCCCAACTTGTACCAACGTCGCGGCATCTATTAGTGTCATCGACGCACCCGCAATTGGCGCTGCATCACCAGAAACCGTCCCACTCTAGATAAACGACTGAGCCTGTGACAGACCAGCAAATCCAGTTAACAGAATTGACTGTAGGTACCATATAGCGGTTTTCAGTTCAATCCACCTTCTATTGTTTCAGGTGCTCAAGGTCTATTCACCCAAATCCCAGTGTATGGCGATAGCGTTCCCATTGGTAGGTTGGGAATGGTAGTGAAGTCCAGATAGTCCTTGCTCGTGGTGTAGCTCTGCAGCGTTTTTGTATTTACCAGGCTAGGTGCCCAGAAGTACCACTTCGTTGCCACCGTATCCCACGCCCAGATCGAGATCACATTGAGCGGCAATGGTGCCGGTGCCGGTGATGTCACCGACAGTGCGTTGTTGAAGGCGGTCGGAGTGGGTGTGTTCCCGGTCGCAATCAGACTCCAGCCCAGCCCCAGTGGCCTGCTGCCGGTGGCGCTGAAACTGCTTGAAGCCACTGCTGTACCTGCTGGCATGCTGACTGCATAGTCCAGCTTGGAGTTCACCCAGAACCCCTCTCCTGGTTCAATCCGACTCAGCACCTCGTAACCCTTGATGAGGGCATAGTCCGTGAGAGTTTGCACGCTCAGCGAAGGCGCATAGAACGCCCACTTGGTACTAGCTGCTATCCACTTCCACACCGAAGTGACCAGGCTGGAGTCTCCAAACAGGCCGCTGACATCAAATCCGGTCTCATGCCCATTGCCCACTAGGTTCCAGCCCACCGCCAAGTTTAGACTGCCTGCTCCCCCGTCCATCGTGCTGGTCGTGGTCGAAGTTACCGTTGTGGTTGTCGTGGTACCGCTGCCCACTGTTGATGTGGTCGTGCTACTCGTCGTCGTGGTGGTTGTGGTGGTGCCATTGCTGTTTTCCGCACTGGTGGTGAAACTCACCCGGTTCGAGACCGCTGTACTCTTGCCTGCAGGATCACTTTAGTATCCATGACAGGGCTCACACCCGGCAAAACATACAGCGTCTCAGTGACATCGACAGACATGCTGGGAAATACAGTCACGCAAGCACTGCCGGACTTCAGCACACCGCCAGTACCCGGAGTCCAGGTGCCGGCAGTGACGCAGCCCCCCAGTGTGCACGGCAAGGCGAAGCGACAAAGTGTCGGATTAATGTGGAGATGGAATCAGATGGTTACTGCCTTCAAAAACCTGCACAGATACTATGCCGGCATCCGAATGCTCGTTTTATCAGATGCGCCAAGAAACCAACATGGTTGCCACTCAGGGTCTGATTAAGTGTCAGCCGTGGATTCTGGCTGATGTGTGTCGATCATCGACTTGCAGTGGCGAGATATATCACTGCGGATAATATTGGTGGAAGTCAACGCCATCCACATGCACTTGCAGCCACCACTCCAGCAGCGCCAGGTGCCATAACTTGCTGCCGTTGATGCGGGTAAAGTGGTCGGGCGCTTCTGGATTCTGAAGCAATTTCTCGACATAGTCGCGGCGGTACAGTCCACGCTTAAGGCAGGCTTCTGACATCAAAATAGTGCGCATCAGTTGCAAAAACGGGCCGCGCACGTATTTCAGCGCTGGAACCGGAAAGTAGCCTTTAGGGCGATCGATCACCGTGTCAGGAATCAGTCCCCGTGACACGGCCTTGAGCGGAAATTTGCCCCCCAATTTGAGCTTGAGTTCAGGTGGCATTCGGGCCGCAAGCTCCACCAGTTCGTGATCCAGAAATGGCACACGTACTTCCAGACCCCAAGCCATGGGCATGTTGTCCACGCGTTTCACCGGGTCGTCCACAATCAGCGTGGTGGCATCCAAGCGCCAGACCTGGTCCAAAAACTCTGCGCTGTTTGGTTTAGTCAATTCCTTTTCTATCAATTCAGATGTCACATCTGTTGCTGCCCAAGCTGGAGCGATCATTTGAAGATACTCGGCATGGTCTCGGTCAAAGTAGTGTTTGCTAAAGCGCTCTAGTGGTGAGCCCGACTCTGCGTTCATTTTTGGATACCAAAAGTAGCCACCAAACACTTCGTCTGCACCTTGACCCGACATCACTACCTTGACTTCCTTCGAGACCTTTTCGCTCAGCAAGTAAAAAGCGATGACATCGTGGCTAACCATGGGTTCAGTCATCTGTGCAACAGCTTCAGGAAGTCGTCGCAACACCTCGCTGTTTGGAATACTGAACTTGTGGTGACGGGTGTTGAAGTGGGCAGCTACCAGATCAGAGAATTCAAATTCATCCGCTTTTTCGGAGTTTTCACCCACGTCTTCAAAACCAATTGAAAAGGTCTGCAGGTCTGGAACATGGGGTGCCAGCAACCCCACCAACAGGCTTGAATCCAGTCCACCTGAGAGCAGCACGCCGACTGGCACATCAGCGGCCAATAAACGCCGCTCTACGGCGCGTGACAGGTGCTCCCGGGTTGCGGCCAGCCAAGCGGTTTCAGACAAGGCTTGAGCCGAACGGGTTGCTTCCAGAGTCCAATAAACCTGCTGGGTGGATGGCCTCCCATCGGCGCCCAGCAGCATGGTTGTGGCGGGAGGTAACTTGCGCACACCCGCAAGCACCGTGCGAGGTGCGGGCACCACGGTGTGCAGCGTGAAGTGGTGGTGCAGTGCTTCCCGGTCCAGTGTGGTGTCAATGCCGCCGCCGGCAAGCAGTGCCGGCAGGCTTGAAGCGAAGCGCAAACGGGTGGCATCTTGTGCCAAATAAAGTGGCTTGATGCCAAAGCGGTCACGCGCTAAAAACAGCTGTGCAGTGCACTGATCCCAAATGGCAAAGGCAAACATGCCGATGAATCGCTTCACGCAGTCTTGTCCCCAGGCGTGGTAGCCCTTCAAAATGACCTCACTGTCGCCTTCGGAAAAGAATGTGTAGCCCAACTGAACCAGTTCCGTGCGCAGTTCGCGGTAGTTGTAGATGGTTCCGTTGAACACCAGAGTCAGCTGCAGGGCGGTATCTGCCATGGGCTGGTGGGCGTGCGCTGACAAATCAATGATTGACAGGCGCCGGTGGCCAAATGCCAGTGGCCCATCTTGGTAAGTTCCTGCATGGTCAGGACCACGGCGTGCCAAAGTGTCTGACATGCGAGCTATGCCCGCCATGTCAGGCTCCAAACCGTCAAAGCGGAGTTCGCCGCAAATACCGCACATTAGGCAGACTCCTTGCTTGGCACCACAATCACCGGTGCAAAGCCACCGCCTTGGGTCCGAAAGTTGGTGGTTTGTCCAGCATACATGCGTGCCGCCAGCATTTGAATTTTCCCAGCATAGGTGTAAGCACGAATGTCAAACTTCAGGTCAGTCAGCACACCATCAAGCTCAATCATGCGTGCGCTGGGTGGTACCAAGGCTTGCGCAACAAAATCGCCCGCAAGAATTGCGTCCCAGACCCGGCGCGTGAGTTTGTCGCCCCGGTAAGCTGCCTTGGCACCATAGCCCGCCACAGGTTTGAAGAAGAGATGACGCCGCCGGGCCCAAAGCTCATCCGATCGGGCGAGAGTGACCAATTCGGTTTCCGGAATGCCAGCCTGCAACGCAAAGCGATCAGGTTGCTCGGCACCCCACTGCATTAAAAACTCGTCTGTGCCAAGAGCGATCAGGTTGCGCTTTTCGGCATACAGCGCATGGGCATGAGGATGCGGTGTCATCACGATAGCCCCGGTTTCATAGGCCAAGCGCAAGGTCTCGTGGGCTGGCTCAGCCAGATAAAAATCGGTCAGACGGTTGTAAACCATCTCGACCGGTGCACCCTGGTGCCAGAGTTGTCCCCCTTGCCACGACAGTGCTCTTGGGTCGGCAATGCTTGCGCTCACGCCACGCTGAGCAAACAATTGGCGAAACAGTTCAAACTCTGGTGCCAAGTATTGCTGGGCTGGATCATCATCCACAATCACTACCGAGTGCCAATCTTGATCTTTTCGCTGATGCCGCCACTCGGACTGGAACATTGCAAACACCACATCAGCCAATTCGTTACCTGGCGCATGCGATGGGAAAGCCCAACTCATCTCATCACAGCACACTTCCTGAGCCCGGGCCAGAGCCAGATTGAGCAGCAAGCCGCCGGCGTTGGTGTTGATCTCGATCAGTTGCGGGCCGGCCTCGCCCAAGTGAAAGTCATAACCCATGCAAGCACCCAATGGGCCGAACGCCTGCTGGGCCAATGCAGGCGCGCGCGCCAGGGCTTGTGACTGATAGCCGGGTAGGGTGGCTATGCGTTCAATTGCCGCAACTGTGCAATGAATACGGTGCTGTACTTCGGCTGAAATAAACACCACTGTCGAGGAAAAGAGATTGGGCCGCGTTTGTGCGATAGTTTCCATCAGGCCACTCAGACTGGGGTCGTTCTCAAGTTGTTCGCGCAGTCGGCTGAGGTTTAAGGTGCGACAAAAACATGCCTGGTTGAGGCGCTCAGCGCTTGTATGGAACAAAGTCATCAAATTTGGGTAGTCTGAGGGCACGAGGTTTGGCGCATGCCCGACCGTCGACACGACCACGCTGACAGTATCAGTAGCGTCTTTCAAACTGGCTCGCCCACGGGTCGTTCGATGATCTGGTACGTCAATGGTGTCATGAGAAATATGCTGGGTATGGATATCCACCACTTGTCGAGCCTCCTGGCGCTGGAAGGTGGTCTTGCTGGCGGGTTTATGTTGGATGCGTTAATGCTCAAGTTATTCAGTTTGCAGTTAGCCATAGCCCGATTTTGTCATGCGTTATCTGGAATTGTTTTGCGAGACTCTGGCTTGAGCGATGGCCTGGCCGAGCTCAATCACCGCCATGGCGTAATAGCTGCTCCAGTTGTAGCGGGTGATGGCGTAAAAGTTGTCGGTTCCCGCTACGTAACTCGCAGGTGCGTCGCCATTTTGAAGTTCGATCAGCGCCAATTTTCCCTTGTGCTCCAACGCCTCGCCACTCAGCTCCGCGCCTTTGGCTTGAAAGCTTGTTACGCTGAAGGTCGGCAGAATGTCGGGCAGCAAGAGCGCCTCTAGGTCAAGCTTTTGGGTATCAAAAGCGACCTGGTAATGTGTGGGCAAACCTGGCTGCCAATTAAAGGCCTTGAAGTAGTTGGCCACCGAGCCAATTACATCGGCAGAGCTATTGAACAGGTCAACCCGGCCGTCGCCGTCAAAGTCCAACGCGTATTTGCTCCAACTTGAGGGCATGAATTGGGGCATACCCATGGCTCCGGCGTAGCTGCCTTTGAGTCTCAGCGGGTCGCCGCCCTTGCGTGCTGTAAGGCTTAAAAACTGCTCTAGTTCAGCTCTGAAAAAAGCGCTTCGCTCTGCCGCCCTTGGGTGGCTGGTGGGAAAGTCAAAGGCCAGCGTGGTCAGTGCATCCAGCACTCGGTAAGTTCCCATTTGCTGGCCGTAAATGCTTTCTACGCCAAGGATTCCGACGATTATCTCTGGCGACACCCCGGTTGCTAGCTCCGCGCGTTGGAGGGTTTCCTGATTGGCTTGCCAAAAGTTCACTCCGGCCGTGATTCGAATCGGCTCCACAAACCGGCTGCGGTAGAGTTGCCAATTCTTCGCAACCCCCACCGCCGGCGGCGTGATGGCCTTGGCAATTTGTGGCATGAAATGGGCCTGGGCGATGGTTTTGCGTACCCAGGCCCGGTTCAGGTCGCGCCGCTGAGCGATGTCGTCTGCGGCCAGCATGGCATCGTGTCGCTTGGCGT
>CAIYNH010000340.1 GCA_903927495.1 uncultured beta proteobacterium | reverse complement strand
GCGGTTGCACACACCGAAAGCGAAATCGTTGCGACTTGTTATTTGGCAGGAAAAAAGTTGGTTCTTGCCAACGATTTGGAGTTGCAGGCTTATGAAATTGGTGAGACGTGGACTCATGAATCACATCGTCGTAAAGGATTGTTTGGAAAACTGGTAAGGTATTGCGAGAAATATGCTTTTGAAGATGGCGCGAAAATTGTCTATGGCACTCCAAATTCTCAATCAACGCCTGGATACAGTAAGCTGGATTATGAAATAGTAAATACGAAAACCTCTTACTTGAACTTTGTTGCGAATATATTTTGGTTCATAAAAAGGGATACAGATGTATTGAAGCCTATTTCTGAAGGTGCGTCACTCCAGAATACTGTTAAAAAATCACCTTATGAGATATCTGGTGATGAATATACACAAGGTACCGTGACAATGTTTCGGGTTTGCGGCGCAACCACAGATAGAATTCGTTGGCGTTTTCAGGAAAGTTCTCTTTTATACCGATACTTTAAATTTATCCATCACGAAAAATCGTTTTATTGCGCTATTCGGTTTGGTGTTCTTGGTAAGTATCCCATATTAGTTGTTTCTGAATACTTCCTGAATGGTTCACGATGTTCCTTGAAAGATGCCGTGACTTTTTTGAGAAAGATAACCAATTCTGCATATAAGTTTAATAGCTTTTCTGGTTTTTATTTTCACGCTGAAAAAATAGATGGCGCAAAGAAATTTGGTGCACTATTAACTTTCACTATACCTCATAGAATTTTACCATTTTGTGTGAAAGTAAATGGTACGCAACATTTGAAAGATTTTACAAATCAGTTACCAGGATTTCAATTGTCTGACTGCGATATTGGATAGATATCCAAACTAACGTTTATACATGTGCCTGTTAATTTCTGCGCATGCTGTTTTTTTCATCTAGTTTTGTAATTTCGCTTATATGTTTAACAATAAAACCCTCCTGATCACCGGCGGCACCGGCTCCTTTGGCAACGCCGTAGCCAGGCGCTTTCTAGATTCAGACCTGCGTGAGATCCGCATCCTCAGCCGTGATGAGAAAAAGCAGGATGACATGCGCAAGCGCTACAACCATCCCAAGCTCAAGTTTTACATAGGTGATGTACGAGAGTTGCGTAGCGTGGCTGCGGCCATGCGCGGGGTGGACTATGTGTTTCACGCAGCGGCGCTCAAGCAGGTGCCATCGTGCGAGTTTCACCCCATGGAGGCCGTGCGCACCAATGTGCTGGGCACAGAGAACGTGCTGGATGCATCCATTGCGGCCGGAGTGCAGCGCGTGGTGTGCCTCAGCACCGACAAGGCCGTGTACCCCATCAACGCCATGGGCATCAGCAAGGCTCTGATGGAAAAGGTGATGGTGGCCGCCAGCCGCAACCTGGAGGGCACCGCCACCACCATTTGCGGCACGCGTTATGGCAATGTGATGGCCTCACGTGGCTCGGTGATTCCGCTGTTTGTAGAGCAGGTGGCTGCGGGCAGGCCTATCACCATCACCGACCCCGCCATGACGCGCTTCATGATGACGCTGGACGACGCGGTGGAACTGGTGCTCTATGCCTTTAAGCACGGCAACAACGGTGATATTTTTGTGCAAAAGTCTCCCGCTGCCACGGTGGAGGTGCTCACCCAGGCCATTCTGGAGCTGATGGGCAAGCCCAGCCACGAGGTGCGTTGCATTGGCACCCGCCATGGCGAGAAGCTGTTTGAAGCCCTGCTGGGCCGCGAAGAGATGGCCTGCGCCGAAGATCTGGGCGACTACTTTCGCGTGCCCCCAGACGGCCGTGACCTGAACTACGCCAAGTTTGTAGAGCAAGGCGAACAACGCAACACCCAAAGTACTCATGGTGAAGATTACAACTCGCACAACACCACCCGGTTGGATGTAGAAGGCATGAAGGCGCTGCTGCTCAAGCTTGACTTCATGCAGCGCATTGCGCGGGGTGAGCAAGCTGTGGCTGAGGATTAGCCACGTGAAAGTATTGATCACCGGTGCCGACGGCTTTATCGGCAAAAACCTGCAGTTGCACCTGGCCGAGCGCAAAGATGTGCAGGTACTGCGTTTTACCCGTGGCGATGACGTGGCGCACTTGCCTGAGTTGCTTCAAGACGTTGACTTTGTGTTTCACCTGGCGGGCATCAACCGCCCACAAGACCCAGCAGAGTTTGTGTCTGGTAATGTGGGGTTGACCCATGAGCTGTGCCAGGCGGTGGCTGCGCTAGCCGTTGCCACTGGCAAAAAGGTGCCTGTGGTTTACACATCATCCACCCAGGCCAACCGTGACAATGCCTATGGCACCAGCAAACTGGCTGCTGAAAACGCCCTGTTTGCTTTGCAGCGTGAGTATGGTGTGCCAGTGCATGTGTTCAGGCTGCCCAATGTGTTTGGCAAGTGGTGCAAGCCCAACTACAACTCGGCCGTGGCCACGTTTTGCAACAACACGGTGCGCGGCCTGCCGATTCAAGTGAATGACCCGGCGGCAACGGTCACACTGATATACGTGGATGATGTCATTGAACGCTTTTTGCAGTTAATGGATGGTGCCGATCCTGCGGTGGATGCGGCTGGCTTTGCCAGCGTGGCCCCGCAATACACCACCACGGTGGGTGAGCTGGCCCGGTTGGTGCAAAGCTTTAAAGATAGCCGCACCACGCTGATGACTGAGCGCGTGGGCACGGGATTGGTGCGGGCACTGTATTCAACCTATGTCAGCTACTTGCTGCCAGAGCTGTTCGCCTACACCGTGCCGCAATATGCTGATCCGCGTGGCGTGTTTGCAGAAATGCTCAAAACGCCAGACTGCGGGCAGTTTTCATACTTCACCGCGCACCCAGGCATTACCCGTGGCGGACACTATCACCACAGCAAGACCGAGAAGTTTTTGGTCATCAAGGGCCAGGCCCGCTTCAAGTTCAAGCACATGCAAACCGGCCAAACGCATGAACTGTTGACCAGTGGTGACAAGGCCGAAGTGGTAGAAACCGTGCCCGGCTGGACGCATGACATCACCAATGTGGGCGCTGACGAAATGGTGGTCATGCTCTGGGCTAATGAGGTTTTTGACCGCGAGAAGCCCGATACGTTTGCCTGTGCGCTCTAAACCAGCCTTACGATTTTGATGCTAATCACTAACATTTTTGTAGCTATCAGCGCTTGTCCATCAAGCTCTAGAGGCTAATATGGTTCATAAAATGACAATCAAAAAACTAAAAATATTGACAGTGGTAGGCACCAGACCAGAAATTATTCGCCTCTCACGCGTGCTGGCATGCCTTGACGAGCATTGTGACCATGTGCTGGTACATACCGGGCAAAACTACGATTACGAGTTGAATCAGGTGTTTTTTGATGACCTAGGCGTGCGCAAGCCAGATCATTTTTTGAACAGCGCTGACGGCAGCACCGGTGCAGCCCACACTATTGGCAACCTGATCATTGCTGTGGACAAGGTGCTGGCTGAAGTGCAGCCAGAAGCCATGCTGGTGCTGGGCGACACAAACAGTTGCCTGTCGGTGATACCTGCCAAGCGGCGCAAGATTCCGATCTTTCACATGGAGGCAGGCAACCGCTGTTTTGACCAGCGTGTGCCAGAAGAAACCAACCGGCGCATTGTGGATCACACCGCCGATGTGAACCTGACCTACAGCACCATTGCGCGTGACTACTTGCTGCGCGAAGGTTTGCCGCCAGACCTGGTCATCAAAACCGGCAGCCCCATGTTTGAGGTGCTGACGCATTACCGCTCGCGCATTGATGCGTCTGATGTTTTGCAGCGCTTGGGGCTAACGCCGCAAGGCTACTTTGTGGTGAGCGCCCACCGTGAGGAAAACATTGAGTCAGAGCAGTCGTTTACCAAACTGGTGGCAGTGCTGAACGCGGTGGCGCAAGACCATGGCTTGCCGGTGGTTGTGTCCACCCACCCACGTACGCAAAAGCGCATTGATGCGACGGGCGCGGTGTTCCACCCGCTGGTGCGGCTGATGAAACCGCTGGGGTTTCATGATTACAACCAGCTGCAGTTATCAGCCAGGGCGTCGTTGTCTGACAGTGGCACGATCAATGAAGAGTCTTCCATCATGAATTTTCCGGCGCTGAACCTGCGTGAGGCGCATGAGCGCCCCGAGGGCATGGAAGAAGCCGCGGTGATGATGGTGGGGCTAGAGGTAGCGCGGGTGCGTCAGGGTTTGGCCATTTTGGCAACACAGCCGCGCGGTGGGGACCGCTCTGACCCGCATGGCATCAGGCCGGTGGCGGACTACAGCATGCCCAATGTGTCTGACAAGGTGGTGCGCATTGTTCACAGTTACACCGACTATGTGAACCGGGTGATTTGGAAGAAGTATTGAGTTAGGGGGCACACCCATGCGGATTGCTTTAATTGCCGACACATTCCCGCCGCTGCGCACCTCGGGTGCGGTGCAGTTGCGCGACTTGTCGCGCGAGTTTGTTCGGCAAGGGCATTCGCTGACAGTGATGTTGCCCGCCTCAGGGTTAAACACACCTTGGTCGCTGGAGGATTTTGACGGTGTGCAGGTATTGCGTTTGCGCGCGCCTAAGACCAAAGACATCAACTATGTTAGCCGCACCATCAATGAATTTTTGATGCCGTTTGCCATGCTGCGCAATTTGCGCAATAGCCCGCTGGCACAAGAGCACTGGGATGGCGTGGTGTGGTACGCACCCAGTATTTTCTTGGGGCCGATTGCCAACGCGCTGAAAAATGCCAGCCGTTGCAAAGGCTACCTGATCATTCGCGACATTTTTCCGGAATGGGCCGCAGACATGGGTCTGATGGGCCGGGGCTTGCCTTACAAGTTTTTTAAGGCGGTGGCCAACTACCAATATTCGGTGGCCGATGTGATTGGAATCCAGACGCAGGGCAATCACACGTATTTCGCAAACCGACCGACGGACAGCGTCGAGGTGCTGC
This sequence comes from uncultured beta proteobacterium, assembly GCA_903927495.1. Classification (GTDB taxonomy): domain Bacteria; phylum Pseudomonadota; class Gammaproteobacteria; order Burkholderiales; family Burkholderiaceae_C; genus Rhodoferax. Next base: position 1,754 of record CAIYNH010000340.1, on the reverse strand, counting down.
AAAACTGGTTGGCTGAAGCGCCAGATGTGGGTTGCAGCATTTCAGTGGCCGGTGGGCCATTGGCCGGGCGCACTATCTTTGTCTATGCAGGCAACATGGGTGTGGCGCAGGGCATGGATATTGTGCTGAACCTGGCAGAGCGTTTGAGCACGCGCCATGATGTGGGTTTTGTCTTTGTGGGCCGTGGCAGCGATGCACAGCGCCTGCGAGACGATGCCAAAACACGCAACTTGGACAACGTGCTGTTTTATGACGAGATTGACCCCACCGAGATTGCTGGCTTGTATGCGCAGTGCCATGTGGGCATCGTGGCGCTGGACCCACGCCACAAAACTCACAATATACCGGGCAAGTTTTTAAGCTACATGCAAAGTGGCTTGCCGGTGCTGGCCAGCATCAACTCCGGTAACGACCTGGAAGAACTGATTCAGCGCGAAGGTGTCGGGCAGGTGTGTACCGATCAGTCGGTTGACACGCTGCTGGGCCTGGCTGATGCACTACTGAAAGACCTTGCGGGGGACGAGAATATTGGTAAGCGTTGCAAGGCGCTGTCTACCAAGTTGTTTTCGCCAGCAGCAGCGGTGAAGCAGATTGTGGCTGCGTTAACACGTTGAACGGGCTTGTGTTGTGGTGCGTTTGACATGGTTGTTGGTTTTTGCGTTTTTGCTGTTGCCAGAGATCAGTTTGCTGGGTTACTTTACCGCCGGTTCCGTATTGGCTTCGCCATCCGGTGTGCCACACACGGCTGATGCAGTGGTGGTGCTGGGCGGCGACTGGAGTAGCGTGCGTTACACGCGCGGCCGTGATTTGATCCGCGCGGGTTACAGCCGGAAGTTGGTGTTGATCCAGCCCAATGCCGTAGATCGTAAAGATGCCTTGGCCAATCTGCCAGGCGTAGTTATTTGGGATGACGTATTGCCTGGAAACAGTTGGGGCGAAGCCAAAGTAACGCGCGCCCGAATGCAGGCCAACGGCTGGAAGTCGGTGCTGGTGGTGAGCGACCCACCTCACATGCTGCGCCTGCGTTACAGCTGGTTTTCGAATTTCTGGTGTACTGATTTGACATATACCCTGATAGCTACTAACCCGCCGTGGTGGTCAGCCTGGCGCTGGTGGGCCAACCCTCAATCAAACAGTTTTGTAGAAAACGAGGCGGTGAAGCTGGGGTACTACGTGCTGCATTACCGGTTTGGGCTTTGGTGAGCAGCAGCCCTTTTGCAACTTGTTTAAGTAGCCCGGCAACGCGTTTGGACTTCCCAGTTGGCTGACTGGTGAATTTCTGTCAGCAATGAAAGCAGTGTTTTGTCTGACTCTACTTGCAAGGCTTTTTCGCTGTCGCTCAACACCTTCCATAGCAAGCTTTCTTGCAATTCAGTGTGTTTAGCGACCAGAATGGCCTTTAGCTCGGTCAGGGCGGAGGGGTCTAAAGGCCGCTTTCTGAGTTCGTTGGCAAGTCGGGCACCGTCAGCTTTATCTTTTGAAAAGATGGAATGCATGGTTATTTAATCTCGTAGCGAATTTGGGTCATTGTCTTCTCTTTTTGCACTAGTCTGCCAGCACGTTCCCACGGCCAGATTTCCACACCATAGCGGTTTTGAACTCTTTTCACTAACGCCTTGGACAAGTCATCGGTCAACTCGTCGACCAAGTACGTTCTGCGCAGTGCAAAGGTTTGGCGGCGCACAGGGTCTTGCTCGTAGGTCAGCCCTTCATGCTGCTCCATCAGGTTGGCCCGCTCACGCAGCACGGCGCTT
>CAIYNH010000339.1 GCA_903927495.1 uncultured beta proteobacterium | reverse complement strand
TTCCCCAGCGTCTGCGGCTGGAAGCCACAGCTACAAGACGCGATCAGTGCCATTCGGAATTCCTTGCGGATCAGGAAGTCTGAAGTTGAATTAGATCGACAAAAAGGGGAAGATTTGCCAGGTCGAGCAGACTAATCCAACTCTTCACCGCCCATGGTTCACCTTTTGGCCAATTTCAACTTAGCTTGAAGACGGAAACGGTATGTACCAACTCCTGGGCTTGTGCATTCAAGCTTTCAGCTGCGGCGGCCATTTCTTCAACCAGTGCGGCGTTTTGTTGAGTAACCTGATCCATTTGTGAAATTGCCTCAACCACCTGACTCACTCCGACACTTTGCTCGTGACTGGCAAGACTGATTTCACTCATGATGCTGGTGACACGCTGAATGCTGGTGACCACTTCTTGCATGGTGCTGCCGGCTTGATCGACCAAGGCCGTTCCGTGATCTACGCGATCAACGCTGGCACTGATCAAAGCTTTGATTTCCTTCGCGGCATCGGCCGAACGACCAGCCAGCGATCGCACTTCGGTCGCCACCACTGCGAAGCCCCGACCCTGCTCACCGGCACGCGCTGCCTCTACAGCGGCGTTGAGAGCGAGGATGTTGGTCTGGAAAGCGATGCCGTCAATCACGCTGATGATTTCAGATATCTTGTGTGACGACTCATTAATTCCCTTCATGGTTTGCACCACCTGCGTAACCACTTCACCACCGCGCGTGGCAACGGTAGATGCATTCATGGCCAGTTGATTGGCCTGACGTGCGCTGTCGGCATTTTGTTTGAAGGTGGAGCCAAGCTCTTCCATCGAGGCCGCAGTTTGCTCCAGTGCACTAGCCTGATGTTCGGTGCGTGCCGACAAGTCACTGTTGCCCTGGGCAATCTGAACACTGGCCGTAGCCACACTCTCGGCACCCCGGCGCACGTTGCCCACTACTTTGGCCAGGCTCTCCTGCATGTGCTTGAGTTGTGCCATCATGCTGCTGGTATCTCCAGCCTTGAGTGGAATTTTTTGGCACAGGTCGCCGTGCGCCACGTTTTGTGCCAAAGCGGCAGCGTCGCTGGGTTCCGCGCCCAGTTGACTTAGGGATCGACGCACAATTAAACCAATCACAATAAACAGTGCGACTTGCAGCACACCTTGACCTACCCATATCCAGGCATTCACTCTTTTGATGTCAGCGATATCGTCTTTGATGTCCACCGTGACGCTGACCAAGCCTAACACGACACCCTCGTTGACACCGTGGCAACTCAGGCATTTTGAGGCGCGGTATTCCTTCATGGCGATGGATGGGATGACCGTCCTGAGAGTTGCCTCGCCATTGGATAAAACTGACATTTTGAATTCAGGCTTGCCGCTGGCAAGCACAGCACGGTCCATTTCATCTACCGGTTTTTCTTGGGGAAGTCCTTCGCCGAACTCATCGTTGGTGCCCTTGGCGCGCACTACGCGCAGTTCAAGAAGTTTGTCGGAAACACCCAGGCGATTGATAAACAGTGCCCGACTCGCCGGGTCACTGATGACATCCTTCCCGCCGACCTGAATATCCATCAAGGTATTCATCCCATTGTTCACACCATCTGCCACGGCGGTGGTACGTTCACGCGCGGCAAGCAGTTCACGTTCTTCAAGATGCGCCGTTATCAAGTGTTGCGCAACCAGAAGAATGATCAGCAAGAGTCCCTGAATTAACAACTGAAGTTTTAGTTGAAGACCAAGTCGGCTCCAAAAGATTGAGATGCCGTTCATCATTGAACTCCTGCCTGGGTTAAAGCGAGTCTGGAAAGTAATTAATTGCCAAATTGTCCAGAAGCGATGAGACGATCGACTTCGGCTTCTGCTGCACGCCAGTCTTCAACCGGGTTGCCTGGCGCAAAGCCACGCTGTTCTGCAATGTAAAACGCTGCGACCTCAACGTAGTGGTTCCGCTGCTCTGTGCTCAAACTGACTTTCGCTGCGGGCACGTCCGTGGCATCGGGTTTTACAGCAGCTACCTTCTTCGCACTTGGTGTTTTTACGGGCGCTGCATCCTGAGGTGGCACTGGCGCTGCTACCTTTTTCGCTGCAATCTTTTTGGCAACGACTGGTTTTTGCGTTACTGGCGTGCTGGTCATAGGGGCCACTACAGCCGTCTTGGTAACTTCTACTTTGGTCGGCGGGGTTTTCTTGGTTGTAACCATGTGGTTCTCCTTAAGTTGAAAGCATTGCGAACAGTATCAATTGTGCCGTTGTTAACCGGTAAATTCATGATTTGGGTCAGATTACTTGGATTGACTTTACCCAGCCATCAGCTTGTGAACTAAATCACCGGCGTTCGATGCTTTGTATTTGTGCATTAATCTGGCCCGGTAGATCTCCACAGTGCGGTGGCTGATGCTCAGGCTGCGTCCAATTTCCTTGGATGTCATGCCATCCATCAGGTAGGCGGCTACCTCGCGTTCGCGGGCTGTCAGCTCAGCCTTGACCGGTCGGCGCGAACTCAAGTCCTCAAATGTCCAGATGCCAGCTTCATGCGGCGCACTTTGATTAAGCGCGCGCCCGGTGACATGGCACCAGAACGTCTCGCCGCTGGCACGTTTCATGATGCGGTCATCGGCATAGGTGCCGCTACGGTTCAGAATGGGGGCAATCCGCGAACCGGTGCGCTCGAATTCAATTGCACTGGGATAAAGCACTTGAAACGACTGACCCACCAGCAGTTCACGCGATGCACCAAACATTTCGCACAGATGCCGGTTGCAATTCACCATGGTGCGGTTGCGCGACAGCGCCAGCCCCACGGGAGCCATGTCGAATGCCAGGCGGTAGTCGATGTCCATTCCGGCAGCCTTTAGGGTTTGTACTTTACGGAAAACTACGTATGTTGATAAGTAGTATCGTACCAGTTGCTGGTTGTCGGATATCCGGCAAATGGTTGGGGACAGTGCCGGTTCACTTCGTGCAACTGCGGTCTGGCCTACAAGTTTTATTAATAGGAGAATGTTGAGTGAACAAAATTTACCCCTCCGCAGCTGCGGCGTTGGCCGGTATTGTCAAGGACGGTCAGTTGCTGGCTGTTGGTGGCTTTGGCCTGTGCGGTATCCCCGAGGCGCTGATTGATGCGCTGCGCGACACCGGTGTCAGTGATCTCACCGTGATTTCGAATAACGCTGGTGTTGATGGATTTGGTCTGGGTAAGCTGCTTGAAACGCACCAGATCAGCAAGATGATTTCCAGTTATGTGGGTGAAAACAAAGAGTTCGAGCGTCAATTCCTGGCCGGCGAGCTCCAATTGGAGTTCACGCCGCAGGGAACTCTGGCCGAAAAATTGCGCGCAGGTGGCGCAGGAATACCCGCATTTTACGTTCGTACAGGTGTCGGTACTTTGGTGGCTGAGGGCAAGGAAAACCGCATTTTTGATGGACATGTCTACATCCTTGAGCACGCCCTGGTGCCTGCGGTGTCGCTGGTGAAAGCCTGGAAAGCCGACAAGAGCGGTAACCTGCTGTTTCGCCGCACGGCGCGCAACTTCAACCCGGCTGTGGCCATGGCTGGCAAGATCACTGTGGTTGAAGTTGAAGAAATTGTTGAAACCGGCACTTTCGACCCCGATTCAGTGCATTTACCCGGTATATATGTCAACCGCATCGTCCTCAACGCGAATCCTGAAAAACGCATTGAGAAGAGAACTATCACCCCGAAAGCAGGAGTTTGATCATGGCTTGGACTCACGACCAAATGGCGGCCCTCGCAGCCAAAGAATTGCAAGATGGTTTTTACGTCAACCTGGGCATTGGCTTGCCCACGCTGGTGGCCAATTTTGTCAGCCCCGACATCGAAGTCTGGCTGCAAAGTGAAAATGGCATGTTGGGAATTGGACCGTTTCCAACGGACGACGAGGTCGATGCCGACTTGATCAATGCCGGCAAACAAACCGTGACCACGATTGCTGGATCCAGCATTTTTGGCAGCCACGACAGTTTCGCCATGATTCGGGGCGGCAAGATCAACCTGAGCATCCTGGGTGCAATGCAGGTCAGTGAAAGAGGTGATCTGGCCAACTGGATGATTCCGGGCAAGATGGTTAAAGGCATGGGCGGTGCCATGGACTTGGTGGGCGGTGTGAAAAGTGTGGTGGTGCTGATGGAACATGTGGCCAAGAAGAAAGATGGCAGCATAGACCTGAAGATCTTGCCTAATTGCACCCTGCCATTAACAGGTGTGGGCGTGGTGGATCGCATCATCACCGATCTTGCTGTGATGGACATCACCCCGCATGGACTCAAAGTGGTCGAGCGCGCACCCGGTGTCACGATGGAAGAGTTGGCTTCCAAAACCGGCGTGCCATTGCACTGACCGCTAAGGGATATGGCTTTGTGCCACCCTGCTGCGTGCCACGCGGCGCAGCAGGGTGCTCAGACCAATGGCTGCAATGGTCAGCCCAACCACCAGGGAAATCCAGAAACCCTGCGCTGCCATGGGGTGAGCCGGAGCCCATGGCATCCAGCTGGGTGCCAGCCCCAGGGTGTACCCCAGCGGCAGGGAAAACAGCCAAAAGGCAGTCAGATGGATGGCCATCGGCGCACGGGTTACCTTATAGCCGCGGATGGCACAACTCGTCACCACCTGAGTTGCATCCGAGAGTTGAAAAACGGCCGCCAGGAATAGCAATTCTGCTGTCAGTGCAATCACTGCTGCATCGCTGGTGTAAGCCGCTGCAATGGGCTTGGCAAATACCGCGATAAGCAAGGCTGACGCACACGCCAAGCCCAATCCCAGCGCCACACCTACCCAGGCTTGATAGCGCGCCAGCACCGCATCGCCAGCCCCCAGCGATTGCCCGATGCGCGTCAGCAGTGCCAGGCCCAAACTGAGCGGCAGCATGAACACCAACGAGGTGAAATTGAGCGCAATCTGGTGTGCTGCCATCTGTGTGCTGCCAAATTCGGCAATCAGCAGCGCAATCAGGCTAAACGCACTGGTTTCTGCAAAGTAGG
>CAIYNH010000338.1 GCA_903927495.1 uncultured beta proteobacterium | reverse complement strand
GGCCTTGATCTTGGCCGCATAGGGTAAAAAATCTTTCACCCGTCCCATCGGATGCAGTTCGTCTCCCACTACCTGCACATCCGGACGGAACTGGGTGAGCTGCCGCTTGGCCTCAGCCGCCACGGCGTGGCCAAAACTGTAATCCTGACCAATGATGAATATTCTTTTCAAGGTCGGGTCATCCCGCAGCACATCCATCAGCGCTGACATGCGCATGTTTGCGTGGGCATCAAACCTGAAATGCCAAAAACTGCACTTCTCGTTGGTCAGAATCGGATCGACTGCCGAATAGTTCAAAAACACCACCCGACGAGCTGGTTCGCGCTCGTTATGTTTGTTGATGGCATCGATCAAGGCTGCCGCCGTAGCCGAGGAATTGCCCTGCATTACAAAACCCGCTCCGTGGTCGATCGCCGACTTCAAAGCCGACAATGCCTCTTCGTTTTGACCCTTGCTGTCATAGCGCTCCAGCGCCAGCAACCGACTTCCTCCTGCTTGCACCGGTAGTTTGACACCACCGCGCGCATTCACCCGCTCCACCGCCCACACCAGGTTTCGGAAAACTGCCTCACCGGTATTGGCAAACGGCCCGCTCAAGCTCTCGATCATGGCAATTTTGATGGGTGCTCCCGTCGGCTGGGCAAAGGCAAAAACGGGCAAATATAGAGCCAGTAATAGCCATTTCAAGGCATGGCGAAAAACAATAAACATGCGGGAATTTCTCTTGAAAAATGACGATGAACGCGCAGATTGGAAGCATGCGACAGGTTCACGGTGAATGCTGCGCAGTTTACTTGGAGTCACTACATGTTTTTTGCAACCACTACACCCACCACCCTTCGTCGCCATGTTTATGCACCTGCAGGTCGTTCTTTGGAGCGTTTTCTGGAGGACGCACAAGCCGGCAATTGCCAAAAAGCAAGCAACATGACGCAAGATGACCATTGCTTCACGCTGGCATTTGACTTGCCTGGTGTCAGCCGTGAGCAATTGAACATTGGCATTGAAGGCAACGTGATTCACCTATCAACCAAAGAAGGTGCGCTGCGCCAGTATCGCCACTCTTTTGAACTGCCGCAAGACGTTGATGCAGCACACAGCGAAGCCAAATTGGAACTCGGTGTGCTGACACTCAAACTCGCCAAAGTTGCGCCAGTGAACCGGGTAACAGAACTTAAAGTTCAATAAAACGCTATCTATTTAGAAGCACCTAGTGCTTGTATAGAAAGGAGAAGCAGGTAAAAGGACAATTTAAATCTGATCCAGTGGCCAGCGCGGCTTGATATCAAATGCATACACCTCGCTGGCCACCTGCTGACCAGATTGCAAGCGCATGGCCGCTGCCATGGCGATCATTGCCCCGTTGTCGGTACACAAATGCAGTTCCGGGTAATGGACCCTTATGCTGCGTTTGGCGCACCCCAAATTCAGCATCTGGCGCAAACACTGATTAGCCCCCACGCCACCGGCCACCACCAGCCGCATCAAGCCAGTTTCCAGCAAGGCCGTCAGCGACTTTTTAACCAGCACCTCAACAATCGCAGCCTGGGCAGATGCCGCCAAATCAGCCAGCAGGGTTTGTGGCAAAGCCTCCACTTGGCAGCCCTGAGCCGTCGCCAGTTTCCTGGCTTGCACCATAACTGCAGTTTTCAACCCGGCAAATGAAAAGTCGAGATTGCCGCTGTGCAACAGCGGGCGTGGCAACTTGAACGCTTGCGCATTGCCTGACTCCGCCAATCGGGCCAGTGCCGGACCACCTGGATAGGCCAAACCCAGCAGCTTGGCCGACTTGTCAAACGCTTCCCCGGCGGCATCGTCAATCGTTTCACCCAAAATTTGGTAGCGCCCAACCCCGTCAACCCGCATCAACTGAGTGTGCCCACCTGACACCAGCAACGCGACAAATGGAAAATCCGGTGAATCAGAACTTAAAAATGGCGACAGCAAATGGCCTTCCAGGTGATGCACACCCAGCACCGGTTTGCCCAACGCCGCTGCCAGCGCACAAGCCACG
>CAIYNH010000337.1 GCA_903927495.1 uncultured beta proteobacterium | reverse complement strand
TTCATTCGAACTGCCGGGCCGCCCCAAAGCGCGAAGGCCCCCTCGGGGGGCAGCGCCGTACACGAAGTGACAAGCGTGGGGGCCATATTCATTCGAACTGCCGGGCCGCCCCAAAGCGCGAAGGCCCCTTCGGGGGGCCGCGCAGTACACGAAGTGACAAGCGTGGGGGTCATAGGTTTACATTCTGAAGTGTTCGCCAAGATAGACCCGGCGCACTTCAACGTCGTTGACAATATCGGCGGGTGTACCTTGGGCCAGTACGCTACCGTCACTGATGATGTAGGCGTGATCACAAATACCCAGGGTTTCGCGTACATTGTGGTCCGTGATGAGCACCCCGATACCTCGGTTTTTTAGGAAGCTGATGATGCGCTGGATTTCAATCACGGCAATCGGATCAATGCCGGCAAACGGTTCATCGAGCAAAATAAAGCGCGGCTGGGTCGCCAGAGCGCGTGCAATCTCGACCCGGCGACGTTCACCACCAGACAATGCCAAGGCCGAGGACTCGCGCAGATGCTCAACCCGCAAGTCCTGCAACAAGGAAGTGAGGCGATTTTCGATCTCGGCATTGGTGAGTGACTTGCCGTGCTCATCGAGCTGCAGTTCCAGCACCGCACGAACGTTGTCGGCAACGTTGAGCTTGCGAAAAATGGAGGCTTCCTGAGGCAAGTAGCTCAAACCCAGTCGGGCCCGGCGGTGGATCGGCATGTGCTCAATGGATTGACCATCAATGGTGATATCGCCCGCGCTGGCACGCACCAGCCCGACGATCATGTAAAACGAGGTGGTCTTGCCGGCACCATTGGGGCCAAGCAGACCAACAACTTCACCCTTGCCCACCGCCAGCGAGACATCTTTAACGGCCTTGCGACTGCCGTAAAACTTTTGCAGGTGATGCGCCTCAAGGCGACTCACCTTGCTGCCGGATTCAAATCGAGACGCAGCAGCAGCGGGCGCTGTGGTCACTTGCCGATCCCGCCAAGTTGATTGGTGCTGCGCAGTGGTGTCGTTGTCGCTGCCGGGTCCGTGGCAGCGGGCTTGGGTGTCAACATGGCCCGGACTCGGCCGGCGGGAGCGCCAGGTTGACCGGCACTGCCCCTGGAGCCAGCACCCGATGCACCGTCGAGTGTAAAAACATCGGTGAGGTTGTTGTAAACGATGACACCAGCGTTGAACTCGTCGTTCAGAACCACTCCGGCATAGCGGCGCAATTGTGCTTTGTCGATGAACTTGACGGTGTCGGCCTTGCCATCGTAATCAATGGTCATACCCTCGCCTTCGATGTATTCGTCAACACCTTCGCGTTTTTGCCGAAAAAAAGCCAATTTGCCGGACTCAGCCGTCACCACGCCGTACTGGTAGCCCTGCGGGTCCTGGCGCACTTCAATCCGGCCGCCACGAATCTGGATAGTGCCTTTGGTAAGAATCACACTGCCGGTAAAAACACTGAGTTGTTTGAGGTCGTCATAACGCAAGGCATCGGCCTCAATATTCATGGGCTGGTTGCGGTCGGCCTTTTCGGCGTGAGCCTGTGCTGCAAGCAGTGCCAGCACACCCAGCAAAAGCCAGGAAGTTAAGGGGAGTCTCATAAAGGCATGAATCTTGCGTCAAAGTTGGCAAGATTGTAGCGGTCTGGCATCGGGTTAGTGGCCCGCTGCACGGAACTTTGCGGCATGGTTTTGCCACGTCGCAACGCGACCCGTCAGTGCCCGCGCCGCACTTCAGCGGTTAGGTGGTCAACCACTTGCAAAACCCGGTCCATGTTTTTGGCCAGCTCACCGTCGGTGTAGAAACGTCCGGCTACGCCCAGCGCAGGCACTCCCTCGACCTGATAAGCGGTCTGCAATTGGGTCGCTCGACTGGCCTTGGTCGCTGTCGAAAAAGAGTCAAACTGGGCCAGAAACTTGGCTTTGTCGATGCCTTGCTTGACCATCCAGTTGGTAATCTCTTCACCTTTGCTGAGTTTTTGTTTTTCGTCATGAATGGCTGCAAAGACTCGGGTGTGCAATTTATCCAGCAGACCCAAGGCTTCCAGCGCATAAAACAGGCGTTGTTGGGGGACAAAACTGTCTTGAAACGCGATGGGCACCCGCTTGAATGCAACATCTTTGGGCAATTTCTTGACCCAACTCGCCAGGGTTGATTCAAAAGCATTGCAATGCGGGCAGCTGTACCAGAAGAACTCAATGATCTCAATCTTGCCTTTAGGTGCCTCAATCGGGGCGGCTTTGTCCAGGCTTTTGAAGTCAACACCAGGTTGCGGGGCCGGCGATTGTGCCCGCACCATGATCGGCGAAAGTGCTGCAGCCGTTGCTGCGAGAGAACTCATACCCGCTAATAAATCTCGACGTTTCATTCTTCAAATCTCCGTTCAATGTTTGGAATCAGCCCCTCTGAGCCAGTCAAACTATAAAAGTTCAACGCTGCACGCGCACCAAGGCGGTCTCTATGCCCGTGGACTCAAGTTTGGCTTTGGCTTTGTCAGCCTCTTCACGCTTGTCAAAGGGCCCGACACGTACCCGATAGACCATACGCCCGGACTGCTCGCGCTCAGATATTTTTGTCTCAATACCTGCCAGCGACATCTTGGCGCGCTGACCCTCGGCATCTTCTGGGGTGCGAAATGCCCCAACCTGAACAAAATAGGTAAACGGCTCCGCATCTGCTGCCGTCGCTGCGGTTTTGCCAGTGGTGGTGCGGGCTTTGGCCAAGTCACCCAGGGGGTCGGCAGAGGCTGCGGTTTTAGGCTCGGGTTTGACCGGCGCTGGTGCTGTTGCCAGCATTGCAGGCGTGGCTCTGACTGCACCAGCCGGGGGCTCCCCAGTCGAAGATGCAGCCGCTGGGGTGGATGCCGTGGACGCGGACGCTCCGGGCTGAGCCGGCTTGACCGGATTTTTCCCATACAAAGGTGTGTTGGGATCCCAGTCTTTGTTTTTCTGGGTTTCGTTCGCGTCCTGCTCGGCGGTGCGACTGGAAGCCTTGTTGATAAACGGAATTGGCACTTTGGTGACATACACCGCCACCGCCAGTGCCACACCCAGCCCCACCACCAGTCCAAGGATAAATCCCAGCACGGTTCCGCCGCCTTGTTGTTTCATGTTTTGCCTTGTTTGTCGTTCAAACCAATTTACATTTTTTGCGGCGCGCTCACACCCAGCACCGCCAGACCATTGTGCAACACCTGCGCGGTGGCCGCGACCAGCGCCAGTCGGGCCAGCTTGAGCACCTCATCATTGACCAAAATCCGTTCGGCATCGTAATAGCTGTGGTAACACGCTGCCAGCTCGCGCAGGTAAAAAGTGACATCGTGCGGCGCCAAACCATCGGTGGCTGCCGTCAGCATTTCAGGGTATTTGGCCAAAAGCAGCATCAGTGACAGCGCCGCTGGGCTGTCCAGCTGGGTCAGGTCAACCTGCCCGAGCGTGGCGGTATCACCACCCCAGGCCGCCAGCACTGAACAAATCCGGGCGTGGGCATATTGCACGTAGTACACCGGGTTGTCGTTGTTTTTGGCGACGGCCAGATCAACGTCAAAGGTGTACTCGGTATCCGGCTTGCGGCTGAGCAAGAAGAAACGCACCGCATCCTTGCTGGTCCACTCAATCAAATCACGCAGCGTCACATAGCTGCCTGCACGTTTGGAAATCTTGACTTCTTCACCGCCACGCACTACCCGTACCATGGTATGCAGAACGTAGTCCGGAAAACCCAGCGGAATTCCGACATCGGCTGCCTGCAAACCAGCCCGTACTCGCGCAATGGTGCCGTGGTGGTCGGTGCCCTGGATGTTGATCACCTTCTGAAAACCGCGCTCCCACTTGGTGATGTGATAGGCCACATCCGGCACAAAATAGGTGTAACTGCCATCCCCTTTGCGCATTACACGGTCTTTGTCGTCACCGTAATCGGTTGATTTGAGCCACAGTGCGCCGTCTTGCTCGTAGGTTTTACCGGCCGCCTGCAAGCGCGCCACTGCCGCATCAACCTTGCCAGAGGTGTACAGGCTGCTCTCTAAATAATAGTTGTCAAACTTGACTGCGAAGGCTTGCAGGTCAAGGTCTTGCTCGTGGCGCAGATAAGCCACGGCAAATTCACGGATGCTTTCCAGGTCTTCCACATCACCTGAAGCGGTAAATTCCCGGTCGTCTGATTTGACGGATTTTTGGGCCAGAAAGTCTGCCGCAATGTCGGCAATGTACTCGCCGTTGTAAAAGTTTTTGCTGACCGGATTGACTGGATCGGTAGGCCAGCAGGCATCGCCCGGTTTGAAGCCCTGCGCTCGCAATTGGGTGCTGGTTGCCAGCGTGCCAATCTGCACACCCGCGTCGTTGTAATAGAACTCGCGATAAACCTGCCAGCCCTGGCTGGCAAACAGCTTGCAAAGGGCATCCCCCAGCGCCGCCTGACGGCCGTGACCTACGTGCAATGGCCCGGTCGGATTTGCCGAGACAAATTCCACCAGCATGCGTTTGCCGCTGTCAGCTTGTCTGCCGTAAGCACTGGTTTGTGCAAGCACAGAGCGCACCACCTGCTGCTTGGCCGCCGGCTTGAGTTTGATGTTGATAAAGCCAGGGCCGGCAATGTCGAGTGCCGCAACCCAGGTTTGATAGGGCAGGGTGGCCAGCAAGGAGGTGCGCAAATTCTCTGCCAACTGGCGCGGATTAAGTTTGAGTGGCTTGGCCAGTTGCATGGCAGCCGTGGTTGCCAGATCGCCATGTGCGGCGACTTTGGGCGACTCAAACGCCGCTTTGGCACCTGCTCCAGGCAGTAAATCTTCCAGCGCCAGGCGCAGGGCTTCAAGTAATTCGGTTTTGACAGACAGCATGCGCAGATTTTACGTGGCGTGCACAGTTTTCATTTTTGGATTTTGATTGCTTTTGTAGATGTTTTATGTTTGAATGCGCCGCTGGAATTTCCAAGCACTTTTTAGGACACTACATGAAACAACTTTTGACTCTCTTGGGTTTGAGCCTGTCACTGGCGTTGGGCAGCGCTTATGCCGCTGATGC
>CAIYNH010000336.1 GCA_903927495.1 uncultured beta proteobacterium | reverse complement strand
GCGGTCAGGATAGTTGACATCGACCAGTTGCTACTCTGTCCACCACGGCGGAGAACGCTGGGACAACTTCCGGCAGCGTCATGCCCCAGCACCTCCCAATTGTTCAGCGTCTGACCGTACCCATCAGTCAGGTGATTCTGGAATGACAAACACAACGACAGAAGCCACCGATACCCCCAGCCACCCAACTGGTCAACTGCTCTCATTCAATTTCAACATCCAAAACGAAAAACCCAGCTCTTCAGCTGGGTCATTCAAATTATCACTGCCCTTACGGCGAAATGGAATCGCCGTTTGGCGGACGGTCAATTAGCTTTTCTTTTTAGCCTTGGAAGTGGAGCCAACAGATGCTCCAAAAGCATTTCCCTTGTCAAGAGCAGCCCCCAGTGTGCTCTCAGCTGTGGAAGCAGCTGCTTTCAAATTTTTGGCTATGGCAGAAAATGCCTCATGAGCTGGGTGGCTCTTCTCAATGGCATCAACTGCAGCGTGGAACTGGTCAACGCTCAATGACGTGGACTCCTTCAGGTTTTTTGCAAACATCGCAATGTTTGCTTCCGAAGATGCTTTGAAAGCTTCAAGCGCAGCTTGTGGGTCCTTGGAGGCTTTCATGGACTCAAACGCTTCAGCAAAAACTGCCTGCGCTTCCTTTGCCTGGCGTTGAGCCAAATCCGCCCACGCCTTCAGGTTGTCTTGTGCTGGTTTGATTGCATCCTGCACAGCAGAGGCGTTGAACTGAGGAGCGGCATTTGAAATGCTTTTTGCGATTGCTTCGAAGGGGGTATTTTTAAACATTTGGGCACCTTTTTTGGACATTGTTGCAGCGCAGCAATTCTGACACAATTTGAAGGCTTATTCGTGTCAATTGTCAAGACTTGCAGAGATTTGCGCCATTCCAAGCCTCGAGCTTGGGCAGATTCTCAAATTGAGCAACCTATCCTGCGTCTATGTTTTGGCTAATCTTTTTGCCCATGCTAAGTCGCGGTTCGACTGCGTAGCCGAGCAATTGGTAGAACGCTGCCACACTCTCATTTCCACCTGCAATCTGCAGATTGATTTTCACGCACCCTCGCTCTGTCAGTGCCCGCTCGGCGTGACGAACCAGCGCTGTACCGACCCCCTTCTTCCGATAGGCGGAATGAACCGCCACCAAATAGAGCCATCCTCTATGGCCATCGTAGCCAGCCATGATGGTCCCGACAACGGATTCCTGCGCCAGGGCAACAAAGAACAATCCATCTTTCACCGCCAGCTTCTTATCGATAGCCAAACTCAGCCGATTGTGAGGTGCCTCGTAGCCGAAGACTGTTTTCCAAAGTTCAATGACCTGGCCCCTGTACCTTTCGTCCGAATATTCGGTAATTGATTGCATATCTTGTCGCCAAATCTTGAATATATTCTTGTCTGCATGACAAAGCAGGTTACTCCGGCAGTACGTGGCTTCGTCGCCACTAACCCTACCGAAACACCCGGTTGAGCAACCCGGCGAGCCTGGCGCCAGCTACGGTCAATCTCTGCTCCATCACCGGCGTATAACGCTGCACGTAGTCTTGACCCACAAGACGTTCTGGATAGAACCCAGTTGTGCCAACAATTTGGCAGGACTCCTCCGCGGCATGGACCACGTTCAGGTCAGCGCCATTGGGGGAATCACGTTTTGCAATCAATCTCTTGGTCAGGGCATCCACGTCCTCGTTCAGGTTCTTTATCAACCCGGAATCCCAGAACGAATGCAGGTTGCTGCCGCGCATGAAGGCTTGTAGCTGGTAAGCATTGCCACCCTTGTCATCAGCGTAACCTGTGTGAAGCGGTTGGTGCACGTCAGCCTCGAAGTGAACAACGTATTTCAATGCTTTGAGCCTGACATCATCGGATGCATTTGATGACAGGATTTCAAGCTGCTTAGAAATTGCCCCGACTACGCAGTTGCCGCCAGGACACTCGCGCGCAGCATCGTAAGTGCATGTATTCCTCGGAAAGTTGACGTAGTGCCACGGGCCAGTAGCGGGGTTGCGGTGCTCGT
>CAIYNH010000335.1 GCA_903927495.1 uncultured beta proteobacterium | reverse complement strand
GCTTGGTTGAAACCCGGTGGATGCATGCATTCGGGTTTCCAGAAGCTACGCCAATGAATACGCCTACAATGCAGCCTCTGGATTGCGGCTGTAGCTCAGTGGATAGAGTATTGGCCTCCGAAGCCTATCGTCATCCCGGCTTCCTGCGAAAATGTGAATATCGGTCTTTTTTAGAGTTGCGGCTGTAGCTCAGTGGATAGAGTATTGGCCTCCGAAGCCAAGGGTCGTGGGTTCGATCCCCGCCAGCCGCACCACCAGAGGAGAAACCGCAAATTCAAGGCTCAAATGAGCAAGAACTTTGAGTGGTGTCCGATAGTCAAGAAGCAGTTTTTCTCGAAAAAGAGCAATCGTCAAGGGTTTTTGCTCCCTGTCCTCTGTGCCCTGCCAGTGCCATGGCTGTGCCTCAAGCGATCACAGTGAATCTGGAAATTTGCAAATCTTGAGTATTGGACCTGTGCCACGGAAATGCCGTGCACAGCGGCAATGGATGCACGGGACCGACATGTGCCGTAGAAACGACTAGACCTATGCAAACCGTCAATCCAACACCTGCGGCCATCGAGGCCTTCCAGAGCTTCTATCTTGCTGAACTTGACAGCAGGGTCCAGCGCAGCGAAGTGGTGGGCGCCATCACGCTCAAGAAGGGCAGCGCTGCACTGTTTTTTGAGTCCACAGAAGGCAAGTTCACCCTGGTGGAGAAGATGCCCGACGTGGAGGAGGCCAATGTCTTTGACTGCGTGCCGCGTGAGCAGTGGGGACGAACGGTGATGCTCTTCGGCCATGCCACCAACACCGGCGGCTACGTCGCATCCGGTCACGCCACGATCGAAGGCAACAGTTTGAAGATCAAACTCGCATCGGGAACCTACTACCGCATTGAGGTGGACGGAGCTCTGGCACATCTGCAGCCGTTTGTCGGGGAACCAGTGGCCAGGCCTCAATCACAATGGTCAGACAAGCCAAGGCAGGAAAGGCAGCCACCGGTACGCGCCAACAAGGGCCGAGCCAGTCAATTTGGAAAATCGCACGCACCTCGCATTGAAGTATCCGAACAAGTAAGTCACCACTCACCCGGAAACGACGAGTGCGAGGACCTGACCGAAGAGGACCTTAGGCGCCTTCGAGGTGAGATGCCGCTGACGACAAAGCCGAAGAAAAAGTGGCAGCACTGAACCAGATTTTTGCAAGCAAAAAAAGAAAAAAATAAAGAAAAACGATCTGCATACTTTTTAAGCACGCTATCCCAGCCCAATAGGCATGCGGGTTTGACCCACATGCCCCGGAGTTATCCCCAGAACAGCACACAGGTTCTGTGGATTGGCCGCCTACCATCCTGTGGTAGGCGCATTCGGATCGCAGGGCGTTGAAATGCAGTGAACCAGACCCATGTTCCAATCTACAAAAAACATACTTTCCAGGGCGATGCCAAAAATCAACAAATGCCACCGATGTGGCGCAACGAGTTACAAGCCGGTGATCAAGCGCGATGAGAACGGCACCATGATGCCCTCGGGCGAGCACCAGTGCGTGGGTTGCAAGCTGGTCTTCACGGACATTGATGCGTGGAGAACTGCGCCGGCAGAAAAAGAGCAAGCACAAACCGAAGGCCAGGACGGGCAATAGGGCCTGGCGACAGGAAACAACGCAATGAGTACACCGGTAAAGACCTCACAGATTGTGAAAGATGGCCTGCGTTACAAGGCCAAGGTTTCAGGCTCCCCGTTTGGGGAGACCAACCAATATGCCCACACCGCGACGATGTCGTGTTTCCTGTGTGGCAAGCACCG
>CAIYNH010000334.1 GCA_903927495.1 uncultured beta proteobacterium | reverse complement strand
TCGCTGATGAAGTTGACGAGCTTTACAAAAGTATCATTCAGGCCGGAACCTGGAAGGCTAGCAGTCTAAAAGTCGCCGAAGCGGCCAAAGTCATCGAGAACAGTCAGCGTGACCTCAATATCGCTTTCGTTAACGAACTGTCGGTTATTTTCGAGCGCATTGGCATCGATACTCTCGAAGTACTCGAAGCCGCAGGTAGCAAATGGAACTTTCTGCCCTTTAGGCCCGGCATGGTTGGCGGACACTGTATTGGCGTGGATCCGTATTACCTAACGCACAAGGCCGAGGAACTAGGTTACCATCCGCAGGTTATTTTGGCGGGGCGCCGAATTAATGACAACATGGCCCGCTACGCAGCGCGTGCCATCGTCAAGCGCATGTTGCAAAACGGCATCGATGTAGCTCACTGCACAGTCGGTGTCATGGGTATCACTTTTAAAGAGAACTGTCCAGACATTCGCAATAGTAAGGTAGCCGATTTGGTTAAAGAATTACAGGGTTGGGGAGTGACAGTGGTTGTCACTGACCCGTGGGCCAGTGCCACTGAAGTCAAGCGCGAATACGGTATTGAGTTGTCGGAGGTCAGTGCTCCCAAGTCAGTCGATAGCCTAGTCGTCGCTGTGGGTCACCAAGAGTTTCGTTCGCTTAGTCCCGTAGCTTTGAAAAGCTATTGCAGAACATTGCATAGGCCAGTGATAGGCGACCTCAAGTCATTATTTGATCGCAATGCGTTGACCGCTGCGGGTTTTAGTGTTTTTCGTCTCTAAGAGTCCTCAGTAGGGGCGGGTCGGATTAAAAAGCAAACAAATTCAATTGGTTACCTCGATGTGATATTTTTGACGCGCAGGCATCAGGCTGCAAGGCGCCTGAAATCTGGGTGTTCTCGAAAACCCAGACTGAATGAATCTGTACCAATGTGTAGAGCGAGACATCGGAGTGAATCACCCTATTGACGATGGCGATCAGGATGTAGGTGGACATGGCGCACCAAATTTGTGTCTTCACTGCGTTTTCTTCCTTAGAAATTTCTTGATCCACAAACGCTCGGGATATCTTGCCGTCGCAGACGTGGATGAAGGCTGGAATGAACCAACGCAGCTCGACCGGTTGAGCAAAGGCTATAAATCGGAACTGCTCTGCGTAGTTCATCCGGCGCACACCCGAATGGCCGCGGTGGCGTTGCACGCTGCACCAAAAGCTTGTCTCTGGAGTGAACTTCATGATCTGCGCAAGCAGCGTCTTGCCCACCGACATGGCACCGCGCCCAGGGCATCAATTCTCGGAAAGTACATAAAAATTGGAAATCAAGTTTCAAATCTGCACCAAAAAATCGGCCGCAAAGCCGCACCAGTAAGGGCTTTTGCGTCATTCACAATTGATTTAACCGTACACTACTGAAGTAACCTGTATTTAAATGAAAAACTTTGCACTCATCGGCGCTGCGGGCTATATCGCTCCTCGACACATGCGCTCTATTAAAGACCTTGGTCACAACTTGGTGGTGGCTTATGACATCAACGACTCCGTCGGAATCATTGACAGCATCTCGCCTGGGAGTGAGTTTTTTACTGAGTTTGAACGCTTTTTGGAGTTTGCCTATAAAGCCAAGCGTAATCCTGCCACGCGACTCGATTATGTGTCGATTTGTTCGCCGAATTATTTGCACTATTCGCACATTGCAGCGGGACTGCGACTAGGGTGTGACGTGATTTGTGAAAAGCCGCTCGTGCCGACACCTGAGCTGATGGACGAGTTGGCACTCATTGAGCAGGAAACAGGAAAGCGTGTGTATAACATTTTGCAGCTGCGGCACCACGATGCCATCCTTAAGTTGCGTGAGAAAGTGGTCGCTGCTCCTACTAATGCAAAATTCGACGTAGAACTGACTTACATCACCAGTCGTGGCAAGTGGTACATGGAGAGCTGGAAGGGGAGCAGCCGAAAATCCTTCGGAGTTGCTACCAACATCGGCGTGCATTTCTACGATATGCTGCATTTTCTATTTGGCAATTTGCAGCGAAATATCGTTCACCATAGCGGTAAACACAAGGCAGCTGGCTATTTGGAGTACGAACGTGCCAGGGTTCGCTGGTTTTTGTCAATCGATGCTGATGACTTACCGGCACATGTGCGGGGTAAAAAAACTACATATCGCAACATCGACATCGGCGGCGAGCAACTGGAGTTCAGCGAGGGTTTTGCAGAACTTCATACCACGAGTTACCAGGAAATCTTGGCGGGGCGAGGTTATGGTCTGAGAGAGGCTCGCCATTGCATTGAAACTGTAAATGTCATTCGCACGGCTCCAGTAGTTAAAGGTGATCTGAATGAAGTTCACCCCTTTTTGGCCGGGTTAGGGAATTGATCGAATGAGTTACACAGCGCACTCATCAGCGATCCTTGATGAAGGATCTCAAATCGGCAAAGGGTCTCGCATCTGGCACTTTGTGCACGTGTGCGGCGGTGCCCGTATAGGGAAAAGCGTATCGCTGGGGCAAAATGTATTTGTCGGTAATAACGTCTTTATAGGCGACAAATGTAAAATTCAAAACAATGTCAGCGTTTATGACAACGTCACATTGGAGGAAGGGGTGTTTTGTGGTCCCAGCATGGTTTTCACCAATGTGTATAACCCACGTTCACTGATAGATCGTAAATGCGAATATAAAAATACCATAGTTAAAAGAGGGGCCACACTAGGTGCTAACTGCACCATATTGTGTGGGATTACTATTGGAGAGTTTGCTTTTATTGGCGCGGGTGCCGTAGTGAACAAGGATGTGCCAGCTTACTCCCTTATTGTGGGAGTGCCTGGTAAACAAATTGGATGGATGAGCGAGTTCGGTGAGCAAATACCACTATCCTTACGCGGTTGTGGTCGATACACCTGTCCTCATACTGGCGACGTCTATGAACTGTGCGTAGATCAACTCAAAAAACACGGAGTCTCAAAATGAGCATCCCCTTCATTGATCTAAAATCTCAGTACCGAGCCCTTAAGCCTCAAATCCAGGCCCGTATAAATGTAGTACTAGATCATGGTCAATACATTATGGGGCCAGAGGTGAACGAGTTAGAAGACAAGTTAGCTTTCTACACAGGCGCAAAGCACTGCATCACAGTAGCTAGCGGTACGGAAGCGTTGCTTATCAGTCTAATGGCATTAGACATAAAACCCGGCGCTGAGATAATAACTACTCCATTTAGTTTTGCGGCCACAGCTGAGGTTATTGTTTTGCTGGGTGCAACCCCAGTGTTTGTTGATATTGAACCTGAAACTTGCAATATAAATGTTGCTTTATTAGAGGCGAAAATCACCTGCCGCACTAAAGCAATCATGCCCGTTAGCCTTTATGGACAGCCTCCAGATATCGATGAGATAAATGCCATTGCTTCGCGGCATGGCAGTATACCAGTTATTGAGGACGCGGCACAAAGCTTTGGTGCGACCTATAAAGGTAGAAAAAGCTGCAACCTCAGCACAATCGGTTGCACCAGTTTCTTCCCTAGTAAACCATTGGGGTGTTATGGCGATGGTGGCGCTATTTTTACAAATGACGATATATTGGCTAGTGCTATGCGCGAGATTCGTGTGCACGGCCAAAGCCAGCGCTATGTGCATACCCGTGTTGGCGTTGGTGGTCGCATGGATACTTTACAATGTGCGATTGTTTTGGCTAAGTTAGAACGGTTTGAAGATGAAATATACCAGAGATCGCGAATAGGAGCTCGGTATAATGAGATTTGTGATCAATTGAATATTAGACGGATCTACCAACGCAGAGATGTAAATAGCGTTTATGCTCAATACACTATTCGAGTTCGAGATCGTAAGATTGCTCAAGAG
>CAIYNH010000333.1 GCA_903927495.1 uncultured beta proteobacterium | reverse complement strand
CATGCCCACCCAAAGTCGATGTACGACATTGTTCGATGGCCGACATGACTTTCAGTTGACCCAGACTTAAGTGCTGGTGCTGGGCTTGTCGCCAGGCCGGGCCGTGGGCGCGGAAGATATCCGCCACCTCCAGTGCGGGACGCCCCATGACGCTGATCTACAACGGTTGCAAGGTCTCGATCGGACTGATGACTTCACGCAGCATATCGGTAGCCACCTGAGCGTACAGCGACGTGGTCTCCAGTTTCTTGTGACCGAGCAGCACCTGAATGATGCGGATATCCACTTTCTGTTCTAGCAAATGTGTTGCAAACGAATGTCTCAGCGTATGCATCGACACCCGCTTGGTTATTCCCGTGGCCTCTGCCGCGGCATGGACAGCACGGTTGAGTTGCCGGGTGCTGAGAGGATCAATGGGATCTAGGCCAGGAAATAACCAGCCACCTTGCAACATTTTGCCTTGGACATGGGCAAACTTCCACCAGGCGCGTAAGCGTTCCAGCAGCACCGGCGACAGCATGGCGTAGCGATCCTTGCTGCCTTTGCCCTGTTCAATGCGCAGTGTCATGCGCTGGCTATCGATGTCGCTGATCTTCAGCGACACCACCTCGCTGACCCGCAAACCAGCACCGTAAGCGACGGATAATGCGGTCTGATGCTTGAGGTTGTCAGTGGCAGCGAGTAGCCGAGCCACCTCTTCGCGACTCAAGATCACCGGTAGTTTGTACGGCACATGCACCGAGTGCACCTTAGCCATTAACTCGGGGTGATTGAGCGTTGTTTCGAACAGAAACTTGAGTCCGGTGAGGGCTGCATTCAGAGAAATCGGTGAAATGCCCTGCTCAACCAGATGTAATTGATAACGGCGTAAATCTTCGTCGCTGGCGGTATCCGGCGAGCGCCCCAGGAATGCAGCGAAGCGCTTTACCACTCGAATATAACCGGTCTGGGTTTTAGGGGAAAGTTTACGCATCCGCATGTCGTCAATCATGCGTTGGCGTAATGGAGTGATGGTTTGAATTGTCGAAGTCATGACACTGCTCCTATCTTGAAACAAGGCGGATTGCCTTATTTCTTAACATAGGGAACAGTTACACTCTTTCAATCACTGGGAGGTTTAAAATCGCAGTCACCATAGCGCGTAGCGGTTTAGTCCGTCGACCCAAACCGGCCACTGAACTATGTAAATTCGCTGCGCCAAACCAGACGGACGCAGATAACATCTCCAACAGGATTTCGAAGGCGATTACTTGAAGCAAAACAGCCTAAGCTTAAATTGAGCATAGGCTGATTTTTTTGTTACCACTGTAGAATTTCCACCACGAAAGTTCGTGCTCGGGTGGCAGAGCCTTGATATGGCTGCTGATCGAGATATTATCAAGCTTTACTCGAACGCACTTATGTTAGAGTCAACAAGGCTGATAGTTTTTCAAAATCTAGCGGTTTAAGTAAATAATGGTTGAAACCAGCCGATTTTGCTAGATCAAAATCTTCAGGTTGCCCGTAACCCGTTAAGGCAATCAGTAGCGCATTTTTTGTCTCTGGCAAGGT
>CAIYNH010000332.1 GCA_903927495.1 uncultured beta proteobacterium | reverse complement strand
GTAGTCTAGGTAGCGTCTGAACACAAATGGCATGACCACTTTGCGCAGGGCCTGGGTCGAGCCGTCCGAAACACAGGTCAGCGGAGCCACTACCCGGCTCTTGAGCCAGGCAAAGCGCTCCCATTCCCGGCCCTGGACATGCAGGTATTCCTCCAGCGCATCCAGGGATACGGCAGGTGGCCCGGAGTTTCCATTGGGTCGCAGTGCCAGATCGACCCGAAAAACAAAGCCGTGCTCAGTGGTGTCTCCAACCAGCGCATAAATCGCCCGGACCGTTTTGGCAAAGTATTCCTGGTTGGAGATGCGCCCACGCCCCAGCGCATCACCGGTGGTGTCGCCGTCCTCGTCATAGATGTAGATCAGGTCAATGTCACTCGATACATTGAGTTCGCGTGCACCGAGCTTGCCCATGCCCACAATCCAGAGCTGAGCGCGCTGATGCAGCGCAGTCATGGGTGCACCGTGGCTTTGGTCGAGGGCAGTTTGCACCTCGTTGAGCGCTCGGTTGAGGGCAAACTCCGCCAGGTCTGTCATGCTCTGAGTCACTTGCTTGAGTGATGCCAGTTGCTCGCAGTCCAGACACAATAGTCGCTCGAGTACCAGTTGACGGGTGGTGCGCAGTGCGCTGGCTGTGCTTAGCCCGCGCGCCTTAAGGGCCTCAAAAGTATGCTGTAAATGTTCGGGTGTAGGCACCCCGGGCTGCAGCAGCGTGAGTTCGGTTTCGTAGCGACGGCGCACGCGCTGGCCAAAACGTGAGTGGGATATCAGGGATAGGCGGGTCATAATTCTGCTGTAGCAACATTTTTCGAATCATTGTGTCATCACTTTCCACCACCTTAGTTAAAACCTGGTCAAGCCTCACCCGCTGGTTGCTTGGCATGGTGCTGGTGGCTTGGCTGGTCCTGGGGTTGGTGTGGGGAGCGCTGCACTGGCTGATTGTGCCGCGAATTGGTGAATTCCGTCCGACACTGGAGGAGTACGCCACGCGGGTATTGGGCGTACCGGTGCGGATGGGCTCGGTCACTGCCCAATCCAATGGGATGGTGCCTTCGGTAGAGCTGACTGATGTCGTGCTGCTGGATACCCAGGGACGGGTGGCTCTGAGTTTGCCGCGTGTTTTGGTCGCGTTATCGCCTCGGTCAATGTGGCGGATGGGGTTTGAACAGCTTTATATTGATCGACCAAAGCTCGATATTCGTCGTGCCGTGGATGGAAAAATTACCATCGCCGGTCTGGATTTTGCCAGTGCCAATCAGGTTGAGTCGGGTGCACTGGACTGGTTTTTTTCGCAATTTGAGTTTGCCATTCACGATGGGGTGGTGCGTTGGACTGATGAACAACGCACGACTGAGCCAATCGAATTGGCGAATGTGGAGGTTGTGGTGCGCAATCGTGGACGCCATCACGACTTGCGTCTGGATGCCACACCGCCGCCGCAGTGGGGCGGCAGCTTTAGCTTGCGAGGCAAGTTTTTGCAGCCGCTGCTATCGCGTCAGAAAGGTCAATGGCAGGACTGGGATGGCCAGCTTTATGCCGCATTCGAGCGGGCTGATTTGTCAGCGTTGCATCGCTATGTTCCGTTGGGGGTTGAGTTGGCGCAGGGTACAGGCGCTTTGCGGGCGTGGTTGGATCTGAGTCGCGGACAAATTACCAATGCCGTGGCGGATGTCGCGCTGGCCGAGGTGAAGCTGATTTTGGGTGCGGATTTACAAGCGCTGGCGTTGCAAAGCGTGCAGGGTCGCTTGGGCGGGCGGTTGCTGGCGCAGGGGTTTGAGTTTTTCACCCAATCGCTGGTCTTTGATACCCGGGATGGTTTGCACTGGCCTGGTGGCAATATCAGTGTCACGCACATCCCTGAGCAGGCCAAGGAGCTTGCGCGTGGCGAGCTCAAAGCTGATCGGCTTGATCTGGCAGCCTTGGCGCAAATTGCCAGTCATTTGCCTTTGCATGCGACAGCGCGTGATTGGTTGATGGCTTATGCACCTAAAGGCAAAGTGGAGAAACTACAGGCCAGTTGGCGGGGCCCGCTTGCCGCCCCTGAAAAATATGCCGTCAAGGGCCGAGTAAGCCAGTTTGAAAGTTCCCCGGTGGCCGCTGTTCCGGGGCTGCGCGGTCTGAATGCAGACTTCGATTTTGATCAGAACTCGGGTAAGGCGGGTTTGTCCATGACTGGCGGAAGTGTCACTGTGCCAGATATTTTTCAGGAGCCGGTGATTGCTGTCGACGACTTGGTGGCAGAAGCCCACTGGCAGGTTCAGGGTGAGCGTGTTGTGTTGCAGTTAGATAAAGTCCGGTTTGCAAATGCCGATGCCCAGGGCGATGCGCAAATCAAGTGGGAAACCAGCGATCCCAGCAAGTCCAGCTCAGGCTCACGCTTTCCCGGGGTACTGGATTTACAGGCTAACCTGAGTCGCGCCGATGGCAAACAGGTGTATCGATATTTGCCCTTGGTGATTGACAAAGCTGCTCGGGATTATGTGCATGATGCCGTGCAGGGGGGGCGCGCCACTGCGGTGCACTTTCAGGTCAAGGGTGAAATCAATCAACTGCCGTTGATGGACATCCGTCAAGGTGCCTTCAGAATCTCGGCCCAAGTGCATGATGCCAAACTGGCTTATGTGCCCCGTAGTCTCCAAGCCAAAGCTGATTTGCCGTGGCCAGTCCTGACTGAGCTCAGTGGCGAGCTGGTGATTGATCGCATGCAGTTGCAGGTCAAAAATGCGCACGGCAAGTTGGGTGAGTCATCAGGTATCCATGTGACAAATGTTGAGGCGCTGATTGCCGACTTGAATAACACCCGAGTCAGTGTTAATGCTGACTTTAAGGGGCCCACCAATGAGATGTTGCGTCTGGTGAATGCTTCACCCCTACGTTCCATGACCGCGCAGGCCTTAGCCAATACGGTGTTGGCAGGCAATGCCGAGTACAAGCTCAAACTGCTGCTGCCGGTGGCCGAAATCAACAAGTCAACTGTCAGAGGCAGTGTCGTGCTAGTGGGCAATGACGTTCAGATCTCGCCCGACTCCCCCAAGCTCACGCGTGCCCGGGGCGTGGTCAATTTCACCGAAGCCGGATTTTCATTAAGCAGTGTTCAAGCCAGAATGTTTGGCGGAGATGCGCGTCTGGACGGTGGCTTGTTGTTTCTGCCAGACTCTCCCAGCGGCCAGGGTGCCCCGACCATGATCCGTGCGAGCGGCACCGCCTCGGCAGAAGGTTTGCGCCAGGCCAGTGAACTGGGTTTTGTGGCGCGACTGGCGCGTCAGGCCAGCGGCAGCGCCTCTTACATCGCCACGCTGGGGTTGCGTCGAGGGGTGTTGGAACTGATGGTGAGCAGTAACCTGCAGGGTGTTGCCTTGAACTTACCTGCACCTTTGATCAAGTCTGCCGATGCCTTGCTGCCATTTCGCCTGGAGACTGCTTTGCTGACAAACGGTGCCACGCAGTTGCAGGACCGCCTGACCCTGAGCATCGCCAACCTGGCGCAAATTGTGTATGAGCGTGATGTTTCGCAGGCCGAGCCGCGAGTGTTGCGCGGCGCAATTGGTGTCGGCCTCGACGCGCAGGAGTCGGCACCGTTACCGGTGCTGGGGGTGAGTGCCAATATCAATCTGAAAAATTTTGATGTGGATGCTTGGAGCGATGCACTCACGCAGATCACTGGCAAGCCGATGTCCGGTGCCGCTCCGACATCGGGGCACAGTTTGGCCTTGTCTTACTTGCCCTCGGTGGTGGCACTGCGTTCGGATGCGCTGATTTTTGGCGGTCGGCAGTTTAACCATGTGGTGATCGGTGGTGCCCGTGAGGACTTGTTATGGCGTGCCAACCTGGATGCCAGTGAGCTCAATGGGTATCTTGAATACCGTCAACCCACCGATGGCAGTGGTGGTGCTGGGCGCGTCTATGCACG
>CAIYNH010000331.1 GCA_903927495.1 uncultured beta proteobacterium | reverse complement strand
CAACCGGC
Organism: uncultured beta proteobacterium; assembly: GCA_903927495.1. Lineage (GTDB taxonomy): Bacteria > Pseudomonadota > Gammaproteobacteria > Burkholderiales > Burkholderiaceae_C > Rhodoferax. Next base: position 3,037 of record CAIYNH010000331.1, on the reverse strand, counting down.
TCCCAGTCGTCCAGGCAGGCCCTAAACTCATCGATCAGGCGCTCTTTGGCTTCAGCATCCATCGCTTGCACCTTTGAGTACGCGCAGCAATGTTTCGGCGGCGGGCCGGCGCGGGGAAAATTCGGTTTCGAGCAGGTGCAAGACCCCCTCAGGGGTCGGTGGATTTTTGTCGAACAGATCATGCGCGATCCGTAAACGGTGGGTTGTCACCGCATCAAAAGCCCGTCGCAAGGCCGCAAAACGCTCGGCATCGCGGTCTGGTGGACAAAGGCGCACGGCGGCAAGGTAAGCCGCACGCACAGTAGAGTCATCGGCATCGCGACCAATGCCGAGCAGTTGATAGGGATCACTCATTGAACAAATTTCCCTGCCCTGGATTGGGCGCTTTGGGTTTAACAATCTTTGCGGGTACAACGGGTTGAGGCAGACTCAAACCATCAGTTAACTCGGCAACAACAAGATCGACAAGGCGTCGCAGGAAGCCCTTCTTGTCGCCGGCATACTCTCGCTCGACCTGCTGAAACAGCGCATCTCCCAGATCCAGGCGGGCATTTTTCAGAAAAGACTTCTCGCCCTCCAAATTGATGCTCTCTAGCATCAGCGCCCGTAACATCTCCGGCTTCATCTTCAAGGGATTGAAAGGCAGGCCAGAAACTCCTGGGAGATTTGGCCGGTCGGGTAAAAACGAGTCGTCAAACCCGTCCAGCGCTGCATCATCCTCTAACAACGCCTCGATGCGCATGGACAGACGCATGTCCTTGCTCTGGAGCGCGCGCTCATGCGCCAGAGAAAGATCGTCGTAATCTCGTCCGCTTTCAAAGCCGTGTCGCTTGTCAAAGCGTGAGGCGACCGCATGGTAAACAAAGATGGGCTGATCGGGCCAGCGTGTACGTGCAACGTTAGCAAATTTGCCAAGCAGACCGTAGTCATGGTGTCGGCTCAGGGCCTCGCAGATTTGCACGGTAGCGACAGCGTCAAAGACCGATGCGGAGGCCATGCTCTCGATGGTTTTTCGCCACGGTGCCAAGGGGCTCAGACCCTTGCGAACAATCGGCTCGACCTGCGCCAGCACTTGCACCAAGTCAAGCATTTCGGTCGCCGTCACGAGCTTCGAAGCATCGAGGCCTGCTTCCCTGAGCAGATCAACCGACAACAGCACGCTAAAGCGCACGAAAACACCTTGAGCCTCCCGCACCAGACGCCAACCAGCGGCCAGTCCACCGCCCCAATGTGTGGCAGCTTGCTGCGCCAGACGCAAGCGCTCCGGGCTGCGCGACTTTTCACACCAGGCCTGCAACAAACACGTTCGGCCTTGGTCAGCTGCCGAACCCAACCAGTTTTCTGCTTCCTTGATTTCTTTCTTTGCGGCCTCCATCTTGTTAGCCGTAATCTGTTTGACAGCATGCGACAAATGCGCATTCCCAACCATGGATCGTACCCGGGGATTCAACGGATCAAACTCCAGCAGTTGTCGCGCCACGTTTGCCGCTTTCTTGAAGGCACCCGCAGCCAAGGCGGTTTCAACGGCCTGCGTTAACAGCGCAACGTGGTCGGGGAAGTGGCGCAACCCTGAATCAAGCTGTTCCCGGGCGCGCCTCAAATCGCCATTTCGACGCCAGTACTGAACCAGTCGAACGTGCACATCGCAGTCAGCCTGATCAAATTCCAGGCTCTGCGTCAGCATTTTCTGGCCTTCATAGTCGAGCATCCCATCGCCCGAAAGGTGCGCAGGTGCCAACGCCATGTGGCGCAATATCAAGGCCGCACACAGTCGGTCATGGGCCTCAGCGCTCGCCCCAAGCTGCGCAGCAGCACCAGCCCAGTGACTCTCGGCGTGATCCCAATCACCTGTGATTTCCACCGCCAGCGCCTGAGCTCCCTCTTGGTACGCCGGTGTCGGGCTACCAAAAATACGCGGGTTGCTGCACCCCTGGCGTTTGGCCCAGGGTGAGAGCCAGAGCCAAGCCCGTGTTGCCAGCCGGTTCGGCAAATTGCGAGCATATCGCTGGACCAGATCAAACAAGGCGGCGGGTGCCAAATTTGCACCAGCCAAACCCTGCAGCAAAGGCGCAAACGTCAGCGGACAACCCAGCAGGTCCAGCGCCATCTTTTGCTGGGATAGATTCAGTTTGGCCCAATGCTGCAAGCGCTCCGTGCCGGTGAAAAACAAGGTTCGCAGAGGTGCCGCAAGCGGCTCAAACGGGCCATCAGGCGTTAGCCGATCAAGCGCCAAACGGGCACCAGCCTGATCGGTTTCCCACAGCAGCATGGCTTTGAGCAGGGAGCGAAAGTCACGGTACGGCGAACGAAACGGGATTCCCGCCAGCGCCTCTTCCAATGCGACCCCATCATTGCGGGCGTAGGCCGTCAGGGCAGCCAAGGCGCGTTGATGGTGTTGACGCAACGGGGACTCAGCCGACAGTCGCGCCAGCGTGGCCTCATTGGCGCTTAACAGGGCCGGTGCCAATTGCGCCTCCAGCACAGCCAACTCATCATTGCGTTTGGCATCAGGCAGCGCACTTGCTGCGGCTTGCCGTGCAGACAGGTACTCCATGACATCGGCGAGTCGGCCGTGGCTGATCAGCCAAGCTGCATAGGGCCCCTCCCAGAGCTTTGTACCGCAAAGCTCTGAGCGGCTACGCCAAAGTGCGATGGCTTCTTCCAGCTGACCTGTGGCGGCAAGCCCTTTGGCTCGTCCGCTGTAGGCATTTGCCAGACCGGTCAGCCATTCGGGTCGTCGCTCCATTTTCAGTAGGGCCTTGTAGCTGACAACGGCATCGCGATAGCGACCTTTTTCCAGATGCACAAGAGCCGCTTGCTCGAGATCTGCGGAGCTGACTATTTTGGAGAAGGAAGATTTGGCTGGTCGTACCGGTTTAGGTGACATGACTTGATGTTCGAGACAATGACAGCATCAAATATTACGCTATTTCAGGGCAGACTTGCAATTTGTACGATCGGCACCATCTCCTGCAAGTTCCATTTTTGTCTGAAAGGCAATTTCCATGAATAACAACTTCTTTTTCAAACACGCTCT
>CAIYNH010000330.1 GCA_903927495.1 uncultured beta proteobacterium | reverse complement strand
CTGGCGGAGTACGGATTCAAGCAGCGTCAGGGTGAACTCGACCGGGGACGCTTGATCCGCCTGCTGCATACACCGGCGGTAACGCTGGACGGTCAAAAAATTGAACTGCTTGCCAACATTGAAATGCCGCAGGATGCCGCCAGTGCCATCAACGCCGGTGCGGTGGGTGTGGGCTTGTTCCGCAGCGAGTTTCTTTTCATGGGGCGCCACGGCAAGTTGCCCAATGAAGAAGAACAGTACTTGGCGTACCGGCGTGCCATCGAAGGCATGCAGGGTTTACCTGTCACCATCCGCACGGTCGATGTGGGTGCGGACAAACCGCTGGACGAAAATCTGCGCGACGATGCCCACCTCAACCCCGCTTTAGGTTTGCGCGCCATCCGCTGGAGCCTAGCGGATCCCGCCATGTTTTTGACTCAGTTGCGTGCAATTTTGAGAGCGGCAGCGCATGGGCAGGCGAATTTGCTGATTCCGATGCTGGCTCACGGCAGTGAAATCCGCCAGACCATGGCCCTTATCGACCATGCTCGTGTACAGCTCGACAACCGTGGCATGGCCTACGGTCCGCTCAAGGTCGGTGCCATGATTGAAATCCCGGCAGCAGCCCTGACACTTAAGCTATTTCTCAAATACTTTGATTTTCTATCCATTGGCACCAATGACCTGATCCAATACACCTTGGCCATCGATCGGGCTGATGAATCGGTAGCACACCTGTATGACCCGATGCATCCAGCCGTGCTGCGCTTGGTGGCAAACACCATCGCCGAGGGTCAGGCCCAGGGAAAACCAGTGAGCGTGTGCGGCGAAATGGCGGGCGATATCACACTGACACGCCTGTTGCTGGGCATGGGACTGCGCAGTTTTTCCATGCATCCGGCGCAAATCCTTGCCGTAAAGCAAGAAGTGCTGCGCGCTGACACCCATAAACTGACATCATGGGCAATGCAGATTTTGGCTGACGATGAGCCTGGCACACGCATCGTCAAACGCCATTAGACTTCGGCTTGTGGTCGCCCTAAAGGTGGCTATTTTTAACCCACAGGTAAGGCTGCACTTTATGAAATACAGGCACAAAATGGGGCGCAAACTGATCTTTGGGGTGCTCATGCTATTGGCAATGTCTGTAAGCGCCCAGACACAGCGCAGCGGCACACTTAAATCGGTGGAGGGCGAGGTAAGCCTAGTCAATGGCACAACTTCCCGTGTTGCCGAGGTGGGTGGTGGCTTGCAGGAGGCCGATCGTATCGTGACGGGTCGCCACGCCAGTACTTCCCTGGTGCTGAAGGATGGCACCATCGTCATGGTCGGACCCAGTAGCACCATGGATTTGTCAAAAATTCAATTTGATCCCACCACCCAAAATGGCAGTATGAGTTTGAGCTTGTGGCAAGGGATGATTCGTGTCGTTACAGGCTTGCTTGGCAAGTTGCATCCGGAACAAGTCAATGTCACCACCCCCACATCGGTGGTGGGGGTGCGCGGAACCGACTTTATTGTGGAGGTGCCGTGATGCAGCAGATTAAATGGTTAACGGCCTTGATGTTGACGGGCTTGGTAATGGCCTGCTCGACACCCGCCACACGGGTGATTTTGTTACCCGAGGGTGGTGGCAAGACCAGTGCCGTAGAAGTCAGGTCAGCAACCGGCACGCAACTGGTGTCGCAAGCTTACCAAACGGCTGAGGTTAGCCCGGATGGTCAGGTGCTGCTGGGTGTGATAGATCCGCTCAAGGTGATGGATCGTTATGGTTCATTGATGACAACCATGCCTGCTCGGGATGAGCAATTTTTGCTTTATTTTGAATCAGGCGGATCACAGTTGACTGCAGAGTCCCAGGCCAGCTTGCCGAAAATTTTAGCGATCGCATTGGCTCGCAAGGGTGGCGAGATCATTGTCATCGGGCACACCGACCGGGTCGGTGCCATGGAGGCGAACGATGCCCTGTCGCTACAGCGAGCTAAATCGATTCGTGAGTTGTTGATTGGTCGTGGTTTTAAGCCCGATCTGATTGACGCTGTGGGTCGTGGCGAGCGAGCTCCCTTGATACCAACAGCCGATGAGGTGGCTGAGCCAAGAAATCGTCGCGCCGAAATCGTTGTTCGCTAAACTGAACTTTATCTCTCGCAACAGGTGCCCCGCTCAACGCAGGGCAAACTCCCAGCCGGGAACACCGATGTCGGCGCGTTGGAAGGAACAGGTCGCTTGCATGGTGAAGTGCTGCTGCTTGGCCTGTGCAGTGATGAACGAACACCCCAACTGGGGCACGATGCGGGCCTGGGTCTGTACGGTAATGCCACTCAATTGCTGCCGATGCTGCCCCTCCTGAGACCAGCACTGTGACTGTTCGTCCCAGCCCCGATGCTGTGAACTGGTGGCAAAAGTAGCCCATGGCCAGAGCAGCTTTGCCAACCACCTGGCACTTCTTTGCGGCAGCCAAATGGCTGGTGTGCAGGGATCCTCCCAACGATCCACATGAATCGAGGCCGGCGTGTAGGCGCAGGCCAGCAGCCAGATGTCCAGGTAGGGGTCGGGCACATCATTGCGTTCGAAACACGAAAACACCGCCCAGGTGGATTCAACCACACAGCGCCCGCCAAGATTCGACACCAGCACCAGTCGCCCCTTGTCATCCACCTCACAGTGCAGCGACCAGTCGGTTGAGATTTGCTCATTGATTGCAACGGTGTAGCGCAGTCCACGCCCGGCCAAGAGGTAAAACGGTCGGGCATGCCCTTCCAGCGCACTCACCACAGAGTCTGATGGTTGAGGTACTACCGATAACTCATAATGCGCCGCTTGACCTGGCTTGGTCAGCATGACACCTGACAGATGAAAGGCGGTGGTGGGTGAACCGGGTTCGTCGCTGGTTTGCACATGCATGTGAATGTGCGGCTGCGGCGAGCGACCGGAATTGCCACAGGTGCCCAGCAAATCCCCGGGCTTGACCCAGACCCCCGCAGTTACCACCACAGAGCCGGGTTTCAGATGAGCCACCAGTGCAAAACGCCCTTCATAGAGCTTGATTACGACACAATTGCCCCAATTGTCAGCTACATTGACGCTACCGGGTGGATTGTCTGGCACGTCATTGACCACCCGCCAGACCTGTCCATAAGCGGGTGACAGTACCGGCAGGTTGTAGCAATAAAAATCATCCAGCTGGCTCCCCTTGTTTGCAAAGCTCTTGCCAGCTTTTATGACCATGAAATCAAGCGCATGACGCCATGGCCCACGGTGTGTATACGTACCTGAAAACCCCTGAGAAACTGTCCAGATACCCATGAATGGCAATCCCAGCGGCACACTGCCAGGCGCACCGACACGCAAGCGGCTGACCTGTGCACGCACATACGAACGTTCTGGAAAATCAGGCAACAGCAGGTTAAAGCTACTGGCCATGCGGGTATTACGTACTGCGGCATACAGCACCAACCAGGCCGCCAGCACAAACGGGGCAGAAAACGCCACTAGGTGCGCTACCTCCAGAATGCGACCCAAAGCCAGTGCCAGCCAGGCTGCCAGCACCGCAGCGAGCACCGCCAGGGATGCAGTGAGCAAGGAAGGTGTGGCAAACAAGCCCCCTACCAGCAAAGCCGCCAAAATGGCATTGCTGTCCCAGGCAGTGCTGGCCAGATGTTCGGGTGCCGCGCCCAGCAGGTTCAACCAGGCCGCTGAGGCGGCGTAGCCGAGCAGCGTTAGCAGCAGGTAGTAGCGCGATGCCAGCAGCATTACCAGCAGCACGAGCAGCCCGACGAAGGGGTTGGGCATGAAATAAAACGTGCCCAGCGCGCTCAGGAACGAATCAACCCAATTGCCCCACAGTTCGGGCGGTGCTACATAGGGTTTGAAATGCAGGGAGGACAAACTACTCCCGGCGGCCATGGTCAGCATGGCACCCAGTGCAAAGGGTAGGCTCAAAATGGGCAATCGCACCAGGGACCAGGCCAGTCGGCCGAGCACTACCGTCAGCCAGCCCGACAGTACGCCACCCAGCAGGGCCAGCGCCATCACCGAGGTTCCAAAGACCCAAACGTGTGCCACAAACAGGCCACTGAGCAAGCCGTTGAACACGCATACCGGGCGTTCGCCTGCGTCGGCTCCGGCGCTTTGACCGGCATACCAGGCACATACTGCTGTTAGCAAACCAACAGCGCCCACAGATGGATCAATAAAAGTCAGCAGCGCCAAGGGGAAACCAGATTTCCACGAAGGCAGCAACGAAATCCAGGCGTAGCCCAAAGTTATTTCTTTGATTAAGTGTTGCAGGTGATTGCGCAAGATCAAGAGCATAAAAAAGTGTCTCAGAACGTGTTTGTCCAACGGGCAACAGCAAAATTCAAACCAGATCAACCCACAACTCGCAGGCCTCAAAGTAGGCGAACGACTGGTACATGCGCAGCCGATTTGGCCAGCGGTACTCCATGGCTCGTAGTTGGGGGTTGTAGATGGCAGTGTAAAGAGTGCCGAAGCCCTGGGCGTAATTGGTGGCGCGCAGCGGACTGAATTCAAATGCATTGGCAAACGATTCGACCGTGCTCAAGGGATCGTAAAGTTTGGCCAGCAAGACCTGCTGGCGTTCATAGGAATGCGAAAACATAGCGTAGTTGTTCAGCTCAAAATCACCCTGATGGTTCACCGCCAGGGGCTTGTAGGTGACGTTAGGGCGGGCAAAAGGGGTCAACTCCACGGTGCGTACCTGCCCATAGCCATCCACCAATGTCACGTTGTAAGCCATGTGCGCAGGAACCCGGCTCAGCACCTTGACGGCCTCGTCAACGGTGTTACAAAATTCCAGTACGTAGCGCAGGATGATGGCGATGCTGAAGCCCTCGGTAACGGCTTCTTTGCCACCGTAGGCCAGTGATAAGCTCAGACCATGCTCATTCATGCCATCGAGCACGCCCCACAAGCAGTCGGTCGAGGCAATCACGCTGGTGTCAAACCAGCGGGTTTTCATGATGCGGCCCTCGCACAATTCAGGCGCGTAGTCGTAGTTACGCACCAGTGTAGGGGTGTACCGGGTCCAGACCGCTTGCGAGCACCCCGACAGCGCTGGCGCTGGGCAAAAAAAACTCAGCAGTCGAGCTTCTTCATCATCTGCCTGGGACAGCGCCACGAGTCGCTCCCACACTGAAACCAATTCGGGCATGAAGGTCTGCAGGGCCTGGCGGCACTCCTGAAGACTGGGGCGTTTGAGTTCGCCTTCGCTGGCAAACCAGCGCCGATAACCCGGCAGCGCTGCCCGGTAGTGGGCCAGCCATTGGTCACCTGGGTGCTGTTCGTCAATTGCCCTGAAACACTTGCGAATGGTACTCATGATGAGGTCCGACTACTTTTTACGTTGGCAGGGTTTTGGGTCAATTCGACCAGTGAGCGCTCTTGCTGATTGAGTTGGCGTGTGGAAAACTGGCTTTGCAAGGCACTGACCCAGCCCGACCCATGGGCATTGAGTTGGCCCTGGGGAGTGCGAATAACCTGGTTGACAAACATGATGGCCAAGTCGGCACCCTTGTAAGCGTATTCACCGGGGGCAGTGATGCGCAGCACATAGGCCTCATCCGGGGCCAGCGCATCGCGCCGGTTAAGGCTGGCACATTTGAGACTCAGGTGGCCGTCACTCTTCATCTTGTAAACCCCCGAAACCGGGGCCTGGGTAACAATTTTGAGTGAATCCTCGGTGTGCTTCAGGATCAGCTGTGACGAAACCCCATCAGCCCCATGTGCCAGCATGGATCGATTGAAAGCTGCTGCATCCAGTGTCAGCTCAACCAGTGGGTCGTACTCAAGCAGATGAAACAAAAACAATGGCACGTGTTTGGCACAAAAATCCGACATATTGGTCAGCGCACTGACCCCGCTGATGCGGGCATTGAGTTCGCCCAGATAGACCTCCCCGCTGTCCTGATCAATCAAATAATCCAGCTCAAAATAACCCCGGTAGCCAAGCTGGTACAGCGCATCGCCCATGGCCTGGGTTTTTTGTAGCACCTGGGTGCGAATCTCTGCAGAGAAAGCCGGGCTGTAAATTTCGTTACCGCACCAACCGCCTTGGTAGGGCGTGAGCGACTCGAGGCCGATCATCTCCGACAGCAGCGGACCAACAAACGTACCCCAACGTGTGGCGCAAGCCTCGATGGCGGTACCTACACAGTTCACCCAGCGCATCAGCTTAACCTGATCTTGCGACTCAATTTTGCTTGCAACGCTTGTGTAGTCAGCTTCACTAGCTATGAAAAATGTAGTTTTTCCGGAATCTCCATAAGCACTTTGCACCACCCAGCGCTTACCTAAACCGGCCGTATGGGCCAACTGTTGCAACTCGGCATAGGATCCCACCCGGGCCAGCACATTGGGCACACTGGCAACACCTGCCGAATTGCCGATCTGGGTTGTGACAATCTTGCTGTCAATCTCACGCACCAGAGTGTTTTTTGGCAGCACAATGTCCAGCTCAAGCTCTTGGCAAATCGACTCCAGTTGGGCATCAAAAAACAAAAACAGCGCCTGACACCGCTGCTCGGATGTTGCCTGCACTTTGGCAATCAGCGCCCTGGTGGCCTCACTGTTTAGCAGGTGGTGGTTGACATCTTCAATGCCATCGAAGACCCGGGTGTGATCGTCTGCCACCACCAGCACATTGGGATGGTTGCCGTCAAAACAGTCCAGCATATTTATGTTGTACCAGTTGTTGACCCAGTCGTGCATGCCCATCATGTTGAAGTTGCTGGCGCTTACAAAAAACAGCGGCTTGCGATTGTTGGCGAAATAGGCCTTGATGTCGGCGAAGGTGTGCAGGGTGGTTTTCATGGGGAATGAGAAATTGCGAGTGACGGGAAAACTCGGCGCTACGCCAGGTTGGCCAGGTGGGCATCGGTAAAGACCTTGAAGCCACGTTCAAAGTTGAAGCCGTGAATTTCCTTGACCTTGATGTGCTGGAAAAAAGACAGTATTTCGGGGGTGATGATTTGCCCTGGCACCATCACCGGAAAACCTGGTGGGTAGGGCGTGACAAATGTGGCTGACACCCACACTTGCCCAGCCTGCACTTTTGCAAAGGTGTCGGAGGACAGGGGAATGTAAATAACATTGGCCGCCACTTCGCCCTGGTAGTAGGCGCTGCGCACATCACTGGCAGCGTAAAACCCATCGGAAAATGGGAGATAGGCGGGGTGAAACAGACGCTTCGTCGGCAATGCTATCGAGGGTTCCAGTGCCACTGCGGTGTGCAAGCGTTGATCCATATCAAATTTCGCCGCCATGTCACCGAGCACCTGCAGCAAGTAATCAATACTGGCCTGTGTAGCACCAATGTTGATCAAGAACAGGACCGTGTGGCGCGAGGTTTTATTCACCTGAATGTCATAGCGCGTCATCAACAATTGCCGGAAGTTACTGCCATCGATGCCGGTGCGGCTCACATCCAGTGTGACGCGGGTGGGATCGATGACAAAGTCCGATTCACCCCAGCTGGCACTCAAAGCCGCTAGGTCAGAGACTGCATTTGTCACACTCTGCCTACGGTAGCAGGGAGGTATCAGTTGCTGGTCACCCAGCACCGAGAAATAAGGTTCGAGTTGCTCCGTTTGTGCAATGCGTTGGCGCAGTTGCATGGACAGCATCAGGCAGTTGCGCACCCGGTGAAACCCTTCCAGCGCCGCCTGCCTGCGGGCAATGTCGAGCGATGCAATGATCTGGTAGTTCGGCGAGGTCGACGTG
>CAIYNH010000329.1 GCA_903927495.1 uncultured beta proteobacterium | reverse complement strand
ATTGGCAAAGGCGGCAAGCGTTTCTATGACTTCTTTTTGAAAGCTACTTTTGAACTCTACACGCGCGCCTTCGCCTTGCGCGATGAGTTCAAGTAGTTGGGATGCGTTCATGGTGGTTGCTATATTTGTGCTAGCTTAAAGCGTCCACTTTTAAAGGGCACAAACAATTTAATGCCCAGCACAATGGGCCCGTGCATTTGCTCGTCGCTGCTCCAGATGCCGGTAAACAGGTCATACAGGCTGGGCACATACAGCACCGCCAGGCCGATGATGATGGGGAGCCAGGTGAGGAGCTGCGTTTGCAGCGGGGGCTTGCCTGAGGAGATGGCGAGGTTGCTCATAAGGTGTGGTATCCACCAGTTTTGGGCGAGCCGGTGAATTCAATTTTTTGGTCGTCGCGGAGCTGCCTGATTCGGTGTTCAATGTTCTTCGGTGTCAGACCCATGAGTTTGGCTAAGGCGGGTGCACGCAGCCCGGGGTTCTTACGAATAACGTCGAGCAGATCGTTTACTCCCCCATTTACTCCCCCATTTACTCCCCCATTTACTCCCCCATTTACTCCCGCACTTTGCACGTCAGGCCGTTTGAGGACAACGCGAAATTGATTGGCATCGCGTTCGTCAAGGAACTCGATTTGTGGCCAAGCGTCTGTTGCTCGCCGGATGCCGCTGCCAAGCCCCCGGTAGGGCAGAAGATGGAAGGCGTGCGATGCCAATGCGGGGTTGCGCAGGTTGGACACTCCAAACCGAATTTGCTCGGTGGTGAGGTGGTTGGGCAGGTGGCCGGGGCTGATGATTTCAACGCGGTCGGTATAGATCAGCAGTCGAATGGGTGCGCTGAGAAGGTAGTCGCGGTGTACCAGTGCGTTGACCAGAATTTCTTCAAATGCTTCTGTCGGTATCTCCAACTGGCCGGGGCTGTTGAAGCTGCGGTTGCCCTGCACATGGTGCAGATTTCGTTTGATGAAAGCCAGGCAGCGTTCGTATTGCTCAATCAGGGTGCCTTCAATGTCTTGGCTGTCTTGGTATTGCCTGTCGTGCAGCACGATGCCAGGGAATGCCACTGCCTTAGTGATGAATGCGGGTAGCAGGTGGTGCGGCCACTTTCCAAAGAGAAGCATGCCAGAGAGGTTGGGTACACCGTTGCGACCTAGATTGAGGTTTTGCAGCAGGCGCTCAAGTGGCATGCCGGTTGAGGTGAAGGGCTTACCGTAGCGGCGTTCAAAGTATTTTTCGAATTCAGGCTGGTCAAAGTTGTCAAGGCTGGCGGTGCTAACGGCTTGTTCATCTGCATGCAGCAAGCCTGATTGCTGGAACATGCGCTGCATTTCTTCGCGGGCAGTGACCTGGCGTTTGTCTGCGCCGGTTTTGACCCAGATGCGGCCATGGGTGTCAACGTAGGGTTTGTTAAGCCCCTCGGGCACGTTGATCAGCATGACCAAGCCCTGCGGGGATTTGACGTTGCTTGTGGTGGGGTTAATGGGCGGCTTGACGTGCTGCGAAGCGGCGTTGGACAGTAGTTGGTTAAGGCGGCTGATGTCGGCGGTAGATAGGCCGGTAATGGTGCCCTTGTCAGACACCCCCACCAGCAGTTGCCCGCCACCCATATTGGCAAACGCAGCCAGTTCGGCCGCCAGGCTTTCAACATTGGTGAAGTCGCGCTTGAATTGGTGCAAGCTGTCTTCGCCGCACGCAATGATGGCGTTGAGGGCTTTTGGGGTCATGGGGGGGGTGTTAGGCATCAGCGGCCCAAACGATGGGAAGCATTTATGCGGTTTTCATAACGCGCAATTCTGCGAGGATGGTTTCTATCCGTTGCGCCACTTGGTCATGTGGGATGCGGGGGCGTTTGTCGTCGATGGCTTCTTGCACCTTCGCACGAAACCATGCGTCATAACAGTCAGCCTGCTCTTGCGTCTCAAACTCGGATACCCGGGGGTTGAGCGTTGTCATGTTCATAGTTGACATTTTCAATTATCTGGTTTCAGTTGGTTTGGAATTCATCTGAATCATGGATTGCATTATCCAGGCTTGGTAAGCATTTGCAATGTCATGTTTGATTTGGCCGCAATGATTCAATCGTCTGTAACCAAAGTGAAAATGGACCCGTGCATTTGCTCGTCGCTGCGCCAGATGCCGGTAAATAGGTCATACAGGCTGGGCACATAAAGCACAGTCAGGCCGATGATGATGGGCAGCCAGGCGAGGAGTTGGGCGCGCAGGAGCCTGACAGCTTTTTGGGTCATGCGGCTTGTGCTACTTCGATCAGTTCGGCAGCGATGGTGTCTGGGCCAAGGTCTTGGCCGTCGGGCCAACCTATGCCTCTAAAGATCAATCGAACCTGCTTGAAATAAGCCGGGTCTTTGAGGGCTTCAAAATAAGCGCTGTTCATGTAGGGGCGCACATCAAACAGGCCGGTGCGATTGTCCGCCATGGTAACAAGTACTTGGCCATTGGCTTGAGGGGTAACGCTGGTGACTTTTTCCATTTGATGCTCTTGAATCATTTCAGTGGATCGATTTTTTGTGGTGGTAGGCCTTGGATAGAAAGGGTCCAGTCTGCGGCAAGTTCGTCCCGATGAATTTCTAGCCACGCTTGCACCAGTTTCATTTTTGCACGAGGAAGTTCGCCCTCTAGCACCTCACCATCGTCAATGGCTAGGACTGCAGCATATTCTGCGAATTCGACATGCACATGCGGGCGATGGTGTTTACGGTTGTCATAGGCATACATGTACACCAGTACACCGTAAAACATAGACAGAATAGGCATTTGCTTTTTACTCGTGATGGTCAAAGGTTTTGAAGTCTGCCAGCTCAATGATGATGGGGAGCCAGGTGAGGAGCTGGGTGGACATGGATGGCCGCGCTTCGCTCGCAATGACGGGGGTGGGGGTCATTTCAGGCGCTTTGCGTTTTTGCCAGTGACGATGGCCTTGCCGGACTTGGTTTCGATGGCTTTGCGTGTATTGCCGGCGATGGTGCCGCCCTGCTGAGCAATTACCCGGCTTTCTTCAAATCCTTTGGGTAATTTTTGTTTTGATATTTCGGTGGTGGTGGCCTCCGCAAGCATGTTTAACACCAGCTCCATATTGGTCATGTGGTCACGCAGGTTTTCTTTTTTTAGCGTTTTGAGTTGTTTGTATTCACGGGTTGACAGCCCGCTCCAAGCGCGGGTTATTTCATCGGTCAGGATGGCAAAGTCGCTGCCTTTTTTTTACGCCCCGGTCTTCCCATTCGACTGTAAGGTCTTTGCGGACTTCGATGCT
>CAIYNH010000328.1 GCA_903927495.1 uncultured beta proteobacterium | reverse complement strand
CCGAAGCACGGTGCGGTCGCGGTGGCTCTGTACCCTGACTTGCAGAGGCAATCCAATTCAACCATGCGGTTCTTCACCTTGCAGGAGCAAATGCATCTCGGTCATGCAAGTTGGGGTTACCTTACTTTTTTGACTTCAATTGGTGTCCTTGCAGGTGAACGGCTTGAGCTTGTGATGGACCGCGTGATGGCGGCACCTGGTGCCCCCCTGAGCGTGGAAGATCTGAAGCTGATTGTGCTGATGCTGTTCTGGAGTCTGGGTGAAGAACCAAGCGCTCTGATTCTTGATGAGTTGTGCGACAGCCGTACCCAGCGTATCGCCCACTAACCCAGCAAACGCTCCGGATTGGCTTCGATCTTGCCGACGGCATCACGGGTGGCCCGTACCGTCAGCGACTCTTCTTCCTGCGGTTGGAGCAAACCCGCCTGCAAATAGGCGGCCAATCGTACAGTCTGGATCAGATAACTGCGCCCCACAGCAGAGGCGAACAAGTGCAGGTGACCCAATGGGCTGCGCCATACATACTGCACCTGGGCAATGCGGGCGTTGTGATCGAGCATAAACCAAGAGCCCAAATCCAGATCACGCGCCCACTCCATCATGACCGCACTGGCGTTTCCACCACCGCCGCTGGTAATGACATCCAGATCGGAGGCTTCAATGCCAAGCAGTTCTTCAATATTTTGTGAATCAAGTGGTAACTCTTCGGTACCATCATCCGAAACATAGTCTTCAAGATTGGCCAGCCGCGCAGCAAGCGCCTTTATTTGGCCAACATCAATAGCCTGCGTCTTGGACATGAAGGCATCCGCCAAAATGTCGCTAATCACCTTGATATGGGCTTCCTGAGCAGATTTGATCACGCCCAACATGCCCATTCCGAGTCGCAAGCATTGCAGCAACTCAGGCAAATCTGAAATCACTCGTGCACGGTCGGCGCGGTTGGGCTTAGCGCTGGCGGCCCAGATCAGGTCGGTCGCAGTTTTTTTAAGCAGTAGCGTTTCTTCGTGCTGCGCACCCTGTCGCACTGCCGACACTGCCAGTACTTCAGCCCACACCTTGAACAAAAACTCACGGATCTCATCGCGTACCGGCATGTCCTTGAGCAAATTACGCAACTCGATTGTGTACTGGATGGTGAGGGTTTCCTTTTGCTCCAGTTGCTGAGCCACGCCCATTACTTTTTGAGTCGACGATTTTTGCGTCAGGTGCTTTTTCAAGAACTCAAGAAACTCGTCATACACCCGGCGATAAACCCGGTCACCGGTTTCCGGGTACTGCTCCACCACCTGAACAACACGTTTGATCTCTGTTTCGAGTGCCGCACTGCTGATGCCACTGGCATCAAACCCCATCACACAAGAGCCCATGTGGTCGATCAACTGGCGCGCCGGGTGATCGAGTTTATTGAAGAAGTCAGGCTCAGCCAGGGCGACCCGTAGCACGGGCATTTGCAGACGCGCAAACCAGACCCGAATTCCCGTGGGTATTCGGTCTTCTTGCAAGATCGACTGAAACATCAGGGCAACCAGTTCAATGATTGCCTTTTCGCTGTCATTCTGTGCCTGATCTTTAAGCTCGGCCGACTGTTGACGCAATTCACTGGCCACCCGCTCAATCACCATCGGACTGGGCGATTCCATGCGAACGGCTTGGTTGAAATAGTCATCACCCAACCTGGGTTGCTGTGCCAGCGCTGCCATCAGGGTCTCAGACGGGGCCTGATACACGGTTTCAGCAAACTTGGTCTGGGCCGCTGAACCCGTCAATAGCCGAGTGACCCGGGTCAGCATTTCATGGACACGCCCACCCAGGGCTTGTGACTGTCGTACTGCACGGGAGTCCCGACCCCGGCCCCCACCAGCGCCCAAGTTCAAAAAACCACCTGAAGCAGAACCATCCGTACCAGAGTAGCCTGCGCTGGCATTTCCGCCACCTGCAAAGCCAGCACCAGCAGTTCCGCCCATACCTGCAGATCCACCGGCACCCATGTTTGCGCCCGAGTAAGCGGACCCGGACTGGGCTCTGGATGTCGTCTCGTCAGCGCGGCGTTGCGCCACAAGTGCGACCGCACCAGCCCGCGGGCGCTGCTCTGATCGACCCTGGGCGACGTTTTGACTTTCCGATTCACCTTCCTCTGAGGGGTCATTCACTGCCGAGCCAGCATTCGGCCTGGCACCAAATTCAATGACCGGCAAAATACCTTGATCGACCAATTCAACATTGAATTTTGTATAACTTTTCTGCAACTGTTGGGTTAAATAGTGCAGCACCACATCATTGATCAGTAGCCACGACTCTCGCGACAAACCACTCAGCCCCCACTGCTCCACCAAAGGCAAAGCCAACGTTTCAGGATGAACAATGTCTTGCGGTGAAAGTTCCTGATTGTTGTTAAGGGACTTGAGTCGCTTACGCAGGTCGTTAACTTCACCCGCGGCCTTTTCCATGACTCCCAGTGCCAGACGTGAAGCAATAATCCTGTTCTCCACTACATCGGTGCCGACCAGTTCAAATGCACCATCCAGCGACAAACGCTTGGCACGCGGTGCCGGTTTCAGGGCTGCCTGCCAGGCCCGCAGTGTGCCGTCTCGCCAGGCAACTTTGTTGCGCTGGTATAAAGTCCAGACATCCCGGCGCAATTGCATCTCGCGTGAAGGTGCCGCTTCATCCAGCAAGGCCGTCAACCGTTCCTGCACCAAAACCAGCAATGGCCCCATGGCATTTGAAACTTCAGCCACCAAGCGCTGACGCACATCTGCGGCGATTTCAGCGCTTTGATCTGAAGACGGTGAAGCGGCCATATGCAATATTAAAGTTAGACCGTCGCACCCGCATTCGGATCGTTCGGGTCCAGGTCTTTTTTGACGACAGTTCCCTTGACCAGATCTTCGCGGGTGATACCCAACCACATGGCAAT
>CAIYNH010000327.1 GCA_903927495.1 uncultured beta proteobacterium | reverse complement strand
CTTGAAGAACAAGAGCAACTAGACCAGATCAAGCATTTCTGGAAGCAGTATGGCAACGCAATCACCTGGCTTTTGATTGTGGTGCTGGGCACTTTTGCCAGCTGGAATTTTTACCAATACTGGCAGCGCAGCCAGGCCGCGCAGGCGGCAGCTTTGTTTGATGAAGTGGAGCGTACGGTTAAAGCTGCAGACGGTACCAAGGTGGATCGTGTATTTGCCGAGATGAAAGAGCGCTTTGCTGCTACCTACTATGCCCAGCAAGCAGGCCTCTTGGTGGCCAAACAGTACGTAGATTCAGGTAAGCTCGATGCGGCCAAGTCGGCCTTGACATGGGTTGCGGAGCAGTCCTCTGACCCCGGCTATCAAGCGGTCGCCAAGCTGAGATTGGCTGCGATTTTGATAGAAGCAAAGAATTTTGATGCAGCATTGGTGCAACTCGCTACCAGCTTCCCTGCCAGTTTTGAGGCCTTGGTGGCCGATCGCAAGGGTGACGTGTTGATGCTACAGGGTAACAAGCAGCAAGCCATGGCTGAGTACGGAAAAGCCTATCGATTATTTGAGGCACGTACCGAGTATCGGCGCTTGGTTGAAGTAAAACTGAACGCCTTGGGGGTAGATGTGCAGGGGCGTGATCAGGTGGCCAATGCCGCCGGAAAGTAGCAAATGAAGCTGAGTGAAGACAAGCGAGGATTTTTGAAATGGGTTTCGACCGGTTTGCTGGTCGTGATGCTGACGGCCTGCGCCAGCGGATCGGATAAACCCAAGCCCGTGGATCTGGGAGCCAATCCGGCTCTGCTGGGCGTGCGCTCGACCTGGGTGAAGAAAATTGGCACGCTTGACTTTCCGCTCGAAGTGAAAGTCAATGGCAACGCGCTAGTCTTGGCAAGTTCAGAAGGGCTGGTCGTGTCACTTCATGCAGAGACTGGCGCAGATTTGTGGCGCAGCAATGTGGGCGCTCCGATCACTGCGGGCGTTGGCAGTGATGGGCGCTATGCAGCGGTGGTGACTCGCAGCAATGAATTGGTTACTTTGGACGGTGGGCGTGAGCTGTGGCGTAGCCGTTTGCTTGCACAGGTTTTTACCGCACCGCTGGTTGCAGGTGGTCGTGTTTTTATTTTGGGAGCAGACCGTAGTGTTACTGCGTTTGATGTCCAGTCTGGAAGGCGGCTGTGGCAAAACCAGCGTCCAGGCGAAGCATTGGTTTTGCGCCAGACTGGTGTCCTAATGGCGGTTGGCAATACCCTGGTTGTGGGGCTTTCAGGCCGTTTGGTTGGTATGAATCCACTCAATGGGAATATGGTTTGGGAGGCAGCGATTGCCACCCCCCGGGGTACCAACGACATCGAACGCTTGGTTGATCTGGTCGGTGGCGTAAGTCGAGAAGGCGATAACCTGTGCGTGCGGGCTTTCCAGTCGGCAGTTGGGTGTGTGGATGCCTTGCGTGGAAGTGTCACATGGAAGCGCACTGCCTCGGGAGCGGTCGGGTTGAGTGGCGATGACAAACTGGTGTATGGTGTTGAGAGTGATGCCAGACTTCTTGCATGGCGGCGCGCAGATGGAGAGCAGGTTTGGGTCTCTGATCGCCTGCGTTATCGGGAACTGACTGCACCGTTGGTGATCGGTCGCTCGATCGCAGTCGGTGACGAAGCAGGCCTAGTTCATTTGATCTCGCGCACCGATGGATCCACCTTGGCCCGACTCGCCACCGATGGCTCCGCGATTACATCTTCACCAGTGCTGGCTGCCGGAACCATGGTTGTGGTGACGCGCAATGGTGGTGTTTTTGGGTTTAAGCCCGAATAGCCCTAACCCTTTGTACTGTCCGCATCCCTAATGAAGCCCGTATTGGCCTTGGTTGGCCGTCCAAATGTTGGTAAATCGACTCTTTTTAATCGTCTGACAAAATCGCGAGATGCTATCGTGGCTGATTTTGCCGGTCTGACACGTGATCGGCATTACGGCAATGGCAAACAGGGCAGGCATGACTACATCGTGATTGACACCGGCGGCTTTGAACCAGATGCTTCTAGTGGCATTTACAAGGAAATGGCCAAGCAGACGCGCCAAGCTGTGGCTGAGGCAGATGTGGTGATATTTGTGGTTGATGCCCGTGATGGTGTGTCGGCACAAGACCATGACATCGCCAATTACCTGCGCCGACTCGGCAAGCCGGTGCTGCTGGTGGCGAACAAGGCCGAGGGCATGAAGGAGGGCGCGCATCTGGTCGAGTTCTTCGAACTCGGCCTGGGCCAGGTGATACCCGTTTCCGCGGCCCATGGTCAGGG
>CAIYNH010000326.1 GCA_903927495.1 uncultured beta proteobacterium | reverse complement strand
TCGCCTGAAACTGGTTGATGCCATCCAGATAGGCGTTCAGTGCTTTGACCGAGTCACTTTGCTGATCCATAGCGGCAACGGTTTGCTGAGCTTTATCGCGAATGCCCAAGGTGCGAAACAGACGATCGACCTTGATCAGCTTGGGTCCCAGAATTTCGGCCAGTTCGCCTTGCGCCAGGCGCCTCACCATTTCCATCTGAAACAAGCGATCTTGCGCATGCACATAACCTAGGGCACGGTACAGGTCGGACTCATTGCTGGCCTTGATATGGGGCACGCCACGCTCGTCGTAACGGACAGTCACGGGCGCTTTAAGCTGGGTCAGTGTCAACTCGCCCGAGCGCTGCGGTAGTTTGGTCCAGACGTACCAAAATGCACCAACAGTACCGGCCAGGAGCACGGCAGCGATCAGTCCAGCAATAATTTTCAAGATGAATTTCATGGGCAGTGCCTGTGGTGTGAACGCGATTTAAGCGTCGATCATAAAGCGCTCGAGGGCTCTAATTGTGTTGCGTGCGCAACAGTGCTACAGCTTGAGTGGCACTGCGCACAGCACCTTCCAGGGTGGCTGGGTAGGGGCCTGCCACATAGTCGCCACACGCCAGCAGCCCTGGCGCAATGCTTTGCGGGGGCCTTGGCAGGGCAGGTGTGCAGGCAAAGGTGGCGCGCTTTTCAACAATGGTTTGAACCGGCTGCAGGAGAAAGCCAAGCTGCACTCGGGCTTGTGCTAGCACTTGCGCTTGCAAGCTTGCCCGATCACCTCGAGCTGCACTTACAACAAAGGCCAGCAACCCCATAGGGCCACCAAGCTGCCCCCGGTCAAAGACAAATTGGGCGGGAGCACTTGGACCACTGCGCAAAGCCAGCATGGGTCGAGCCAGCATCGTCTCTGGGCTCCAGGCATAGACCGTGGCGATCGTTTCAAAACGTAAGGTCTGGGCCAGACGGGCCCAGGAAAGCAATTTTGCTGCTATTGATTCAGTAGCTACTTGTGCAGACTGGTAAAGCATTAGAGCTGCATTTGATGCTGAAGTCGCAAGAATTACGGCATCGAATGCTTGACCTTGTACGCACCACTTAGAGCCCTTGATGTGCAAAGTTATTACCCGTTCGCCCAATCGCAAATGTGATCCCTGCCGCTGCAAGCATTGCGCCGCAGCGTCAGGAAACAAGGCACTTAAATCGACCCGGGGCAGTAGCAGGCGTGAGCCACCCTGAACACCAAAAAGGGCATCGTGCAAAACCCTCAGAAAAGTTTGTGCGCAGGCTTGCTCGGGCGGTGTGTTCATGGCCGATACACACAGCGGGTCAATCAACTCGGCCTTGATGGTGGGGGTCAGCCCACGGCAGAGTTGGGCAACCGAAAGACTGGCTTCACACGCAAAGCCATTTAATTGCCAGCCGATAGATGCGCGCAACAAAGACCACTTGTCGGCCAGCGACCAAGCAGGTGCGCGCATGATGCCACCCAGTGCGTCCAGCGGGGTTGGCCAGTTGCAAAAACGCAGGCCGAGTCCATCGGGGAATTGCAGCGTCATGGGCAGGTTGAGCAGGGCAGTTTCTGGGTCGACACCAACTTGACGCATCAGCGCCAGGGTTTCGGTGTAGGCTCCAATGAGTATGTGCTGGCCGTTGTCGAGGTGCGCCGGTGCGCCATTTGGCAAGCTTGAATTATTTAAGCTTTTTATACCTCTGGCCCTTCCCCCAAGGGCGTGAGATGCTTCAATAACAGTAGCGTCATGACCATCCAGAGAGGCTTTAACAGCGGCCGCCAGCCCGGCCCAGCCGGCTCCGATGATGGCGATTTTCACAAACGCCCCAGTGCCTGCACCTTCCAGGCCAGCCAGAGTTTGCGCAGCGGTGTCAGGCTGATGCGCTGGTGCAGCACCTGAAAGTTGTCGTTTTCGATTTCGCGCAGCAGTGCGCGGTAAATGCTGGCCATCATTAACCCGGGTTTTTGGGCGCGCCGCTCTACCGCCGGTAACAGGGCCAGCGCTTCGTCGTACAGACCTTGCGCACGTTCGGCCTGAAATCGCATGAGTGCCGTGAAACGATCAGAATAATTGCGGTTCAAGAGTTCTTGGGCAGTCACGCCAAATCGTTGCAACTCGTTCATTGGCAGATAAATACGACCACGCATGGCATCCTCACCGACATCACGCAGAATGTTGGTAAGTTGCAGCGCCTGGCCAAGTTTGTGGGCGTAGGCGGTGGTTTGTGGCAAGGTTTGACCGAAAATATGCGCTGCCACTTCGCCCACCACGCCAGCCACCAAATGGCAATAGCGCTGCAAGCCGGGGTAGTCAAGGTAACGCGTTTGGTTTAAATCCATCTGGCAACCTTCAATCACCGAAAGCAGGTGGCGCTGCTCAATGGCGTATTGGCTGCATAGCGGCATCAGCGCTTGCATCACCGGGTGCGAGGGCTGACCGGCAAAGGCCATGCTTACTTCAGCTTGCCACCACGCCAGTTTTGTAGCAGCCAAACCCGGGTCTTGAATCTCATCGACCACATCATCAACCTCGCGGCAAAATGCATAAAAAGCGGTGATTGCAGCTCGCCGGGGTGGTGGCAAAAACAAAAAAGCGTAATAAAAACTGCTGCCCGATGCGGCGGCTTTTTGCTGGACGTAGTCTTGAGGAGTCATGGGCAGAGCTGGAGTTGCACAGAGTGTAAACAGGTGCCCGCTATCTCATCCACAAAGCGCGCCAGACAATGAGGGGAACATCCCAGGCCGTCAGCTTGGGCCGCACGCGCCAGGTGGCAAAACGCAAGGCTTCAATTTTGTCGAGAATGCGCAGGCCGCCTTGCACCACTAAGCGCAGCTCCCACCCGGCGCGGCCAGGAATTCGACCCGCCAGTGGTGCGCCTTTGTGCATCATAGCCCTTGCTGTGCTTGTGTAATAAGCTACTAATTGAGTAGCGTTTTGACTGTTGCTATGAGCTGATAAATCAGCATCAGTCACTCCAAACCGGGCCATCGTCTGCACGCTCGGATACCAGCGGCCCCGTGCGACATCCACGCTGACATCTTGCCAGAAGTTGATAAGTTGCAAGGCGCTGCAAATCTGGTCACTTTGTGTAAGCGACAACGCATCTGACACGCCATACAAGTGCAGCAGCAAACGGCCCACCGGGTTGGCCGAACGGCTGCAATAGTCGAGCAACCCGGTATCAGTGGCGTAACGACCTTGCTCTGCCGTGCTGCGAATGTCCTGCTCAAAAGCATCCAGCAGATCAGTCAGCAAAGCCGTCGGAAGCTTAAAACTGAGGAGCACCTCACGCAAGGGAAGAAAGACCTGGGGCCAACTTTGACTGTGCTCCTGTGAGGTCGAAATGGCCTGTAAATCGGCCCGATAACGTGCCAAATCTGCCAGCCTCTGGTCGGCGCTGGCATGGCCTTCGTCGGCCAAATCGTCGGCAGTGCGGGCAAAGTTGTAGATCGCGGTAATCGCCGGGCGCAGATGGGCTGGGCATAGCAGCGAGGCAACGGGAAAATTTTCGTAGTGATCAACCGACAT
>CAIYNH010000325.1 GCA_903927495.1 uncultured beta proteobacterium | reverse complement strand
ATTGGCAACTGAAACCTTGAGATCCAAGTCAGAAAACCCCAGCTGCTTCGCCTTCTGTTCGACCGCCTCGAACAAACCAAGACCCAAGCCCTTTCCCCAATACTGCTTCTCACCGATGTACCCCCAGTACTCTGCGCAGCTGCCTCTATGGTTTTTCAACCCGGTAGCACCGATCAACTCCACGCCGTCCAGAAGCACGCCCCAGATGTGGTAGTCCGTTCGAAGGGGAAGTTGCTCGAAAAATTTACTTTGGTCTTCACGGGTAAAGGTGGGGGTCATCGTCAGTGCGCTGGTTTCAGAGTCGCTCAGCCAGACCCAGGATTTATCAAGACAAGCTTTGTCGTACGCTTTCAGAGAAATCCTGTTACCCATGTTTGTCTCAGACTTGGGCACAAGCAGTTCCGCGAATAGTGAATATTTGCTGTTCATGGCATGCAAGGCGAATATTCGATTTGAAGATTTTATGCACAGGTACAGTCCGCAGATGAGTGAATAGTTCTTGTCAAAGCACTGCGTGGGTATTTAGGCCACACAATTGATAATCTTGGCACGTTCGGGGCATCGTGGTGCCGGGCAGTAGGACGACGAACTGCCAGATGCGCGTGCCTGCTCCGTTGGCGGTCGACTGGACATCGTTCAAGGTATGGCAAAAGGGTTGAGTCATTCTCTGGATACTCTGTTATTCATAGCTAACTGTGACCATTTGACGATGGGGATAGTGGCAAAAACGCTGAAATATGTCATAGATTGCATTGCAGATCTGCACCCGGCTTGGTAGGGTGTTCGCAAAGTAATTCACAACCGCCCATCAACCTCATCCTTGCCAAACATCCCCTTGATGTCATAAACGATACCGGCAGCAGTAGCTAAGCTACGCAATCCGGCAATCCCCAGCTCTTTGAACTCATCGTGCGCCACTGCCACCACCAGGGCATCGTACTGACCAGGTTCAGGCATCGCGGGCAATAGGTTCACACCGTACTCGTGTTGGGCTTCAGCTCTGTCAGCGTGTGGGTCATGGGTGTCCACCTGCATTTCAAAGGCTTGCAATTCACGCACTAGGTCAATCACACGGGTGTTGCGCAAGTCAGGGCAGTTTTCTTTAAAAGTAAACCCCAGCACCAGCACACGCGCTTTGGCGACTGCATGGCCTTTGCGGATGAGCAGCTTGACCACCTCTGAGGCCACATGCTGGCCCATGGCATCGTTAATGCGCCGGCAAGCCAGCAAGATGTCGGGGTAATAGCCAACCGACTGGGCTTTTTGGATCAGGTAATACGGGTCCACACCAATGCAGTGGCCACCCACCAGCCCGGGTTTAAAGGGCAAAAAGTTCCATTTGCTACCCGCAGCAGCCAGCACTTCATGGGTGTCGATGCCCAGGCGGTGAAAGATTAGCGCAAATTCGTTCATCAGGGCAATGTTGGCATCGCGCTGGGTGTTTTCTATCACCTTGGATGCCTCGGCCACCTTCAGGCTGCTAGCTTTGTGGGTGCCCGCGGTGATGATAGTGTTGTAAAGCGCATCAACAAAGTCAGCCGCCTCGGGGGTGGATCCAGATGTGACCTTGGGGATGTTGGTCAAGCGGCGTTGTTTGTCACCGGGGTTGATGCGCTCGGGGCTGTAGCCCACGGTAAAGTGGGTGTTGAACTTCAGGCCAGACGCGCGCTCCAGCTCGGGCACGCACACTTCTTCGGTGGCACCGGGGTACACGGTAGATTCGTAAATAACCACGTCGCCCAGTTTTAGCGCCCGGCCCACGGTTTGGCTGGCTTTAACCAATGGGGTAAAGTCTGGCCGCTTGTCGTGGTCAACCGGGGTGGGCACGGTCACGATGAAGACGTTGCTGCTGGATAGGTCAGCCGCATCCAGGCTAAAGCGCAGGCGCTTGGCATGGGCCAGCTCGTCGGCGTTGGTTTCGAGCGTGCGGTCAACCCCGGCTTTCAGTTCGGCAACGCGCTGGGTGTTGATGTCAAAGCCCAAGGTGTCAAACTGTTTGCCAAATTCAACCGCAAGGGGCAGGCCCACGTAGCCCAGCCCGATGATGGCGATTTTGGTGTTTTGCAGGTTCATGGTTGGGGCAGGTTTTGCTTGCATGTTGGGTGCTGTAGGGTCGAATTTATTCAAGCCGTATTTATCTAATTTGATAGCTGCTAGTGCTTGCTGGACGGGCGTTATAGGCTGATTTAACTACTCAAACTCGTTTATCTTTTGCTGCACGCGTCTTCCGGTCAAGGCGGTCTTTTTGGCAATGCCAGTCAGGGTACGGAGGATGGGTGACGCAGCAGTGTGCAAGCAGCATGAGTGACAGATTCCCGAAAGTTGACTAAAACCTTAGGCTAGTTCTGTTGTGTTGCGAACTTTGGCCAGTGGCGTGGGTTGAAGTATATATTGGCAGGGGCGGGTTTTTGCTGGCGTGGCATCCTTAATGCACCGGCTCAATTTTGTGGGGCGTTTCTTGTTGCAGTTGTACCGCCTCTTCCATACTGACCGTATTCGCCACCAGCTCCAGGTGGCTCAAAATCTCAGGTTCTCGGCGTTCGATATAGCTTTTGACCGCCACATTGGCCAGCAGCTTGGTCAAGTAGCCTTTGGCCACCACCAGGTTGAGCAGGTCAGAGCCGTAATGGTTTTCTGCATCTTTGTATTGCGTTTGCACCTGGCTCATCTCTTTCTCCAGCTTGACCAGTTGCTCCATGGGCGCAGCTTTGTTCTCCCGCTCAGGCGGCGGCACATCCGCTCGCTGCTCAGGCGGGGTGGCTTTGAGCAGTGCCTCCACATGCGCCAAGGTGATGGTGTTACTGGCCACCATCAGCTCAACAGCTTCCACCTGGCGGGCGGCTTTCATGTTGCGCAAGATGCGAGTCACATCCGGGGTGAACTGATGGTCTTGCAGCAGCGCAATGGCTTCAGGGCAAATGCCTGAGAGCAGGTTGATGCGCCGGTTGATGGAACTCAGGTTGACATTGAATGCGCGCGCCAGACGCTCTTTGCTCACGCCCCGGTCAATGGCGCGGCGGATCATGTAGTGCTCTTGAATGGTGGAGAGCCGGTTGACTCGGTGGTTGTAGGAATAGGTTTCATCATCCTTGGCAAACAGGCAAGCCACCTCGTTAAGCCCCAGTTCTTTGAAGGCCAGCACGCGCAAATGGCCGTCCAGCAACAGGTACTCAGACTTGCTGGCATCGGGCTGGATGACCGCCAGGGGTTCGATCAGGCCAATTTCATGGATGGATGAGACAATTTGCTTGTACTTGCGTGTACTCATGATGCCGTCTGGCACTTTTTTGCTGGGTAGCAGTTGGTCAATCGGGATTTGGTAGGTTTCCAGATCGAAACCCAACAGTGTGTTGAGGGGCTTGGTCGGCAGATTGGGCACGGTGTCGCTATCGCTGTCCGATTGACCATCCGGGTTGTACACGCCGGGGTAAAGCTGAGCCAATTTCGGGGCAAGATTGTT
>CAIYNH010000324.1 GCA_903927495.1 uncultured beta proteobacterium | reverse complement strand
CTTCCGTCACCGCCTGGGCCGACAAGGCAAAAGTCGCTGCCAGCGCAACGGCTGCAAATTTCAATTTCATGAGGATCTCCTTCAGGTTAGAGCGCAGAGCTTAGTCAACAAATATGACGACAACGCGACAAAAATAAGTCAATCTGCGCAAACCTTGATTAAACGCAGGTTTTTCGAATAACTGCATCAGGGTTTCCATCACCCCAACAGGGCAATGCTGCACTGCGGTAACATCGACTGCCCAGCCCGGACGCGCTTTTGACCAAGGCGATACCGTCCCGCGATGGCTGCTATCCAACTACCCGATGAACGCTTTTACATCCACCAGTCAGTTGCTTGCCAATGAGGCTCTTTTGCCCCATGTACAGGAGCGCATCCGTGAAATTCCGTACAACTACACTTCGTTTTCTGACCGTGAGATTGTCATTCGCCTGTTGGGCGAAGCGGCCTGGGGTTACTTGAACAAACTGCGTGATGAGCGCCGCACGGGTCGCTCCGCACGCATGCTGTATGAGGTATTGGGCGACATCTGGGTGGTCCAGCGCAACCCCTATCTGCAGGACGATTTGCTAGACAATCCGAAGCGCCGTGTGCTACTCGTGCAAGCCTTACAGCATCGTTTGACCGAAGTTCAAAAGCGCCGCGCGCCGACCCTTGATCCACAACGTGATGCGCTGGTTGGCCAGTTGCTGGGAGCGGCGGGTGCAGCGGTGCAGGCGTTTGATGCCAATTTTGTTGAAACCGCCCTCCTGCGCCGAAAAGCACAGAAGGTGCTGGCCCGGCTCACTGCCAAAGACAATATCAAGTTTGACGGTCTAAGTCGCGTCAGCCATGTGACGGATGCTACTGATTGGCGCGTGGAATACCCGTTTGTCGTGCTCACCCCCGACACCGAAACCGAGATGGCAGGCTTGGTCAAGGGCTGTATTGAACTGGGTTTGACCATCATCCCGCGCGGTGGCGGCACGGGTTATACCGGCGGTGCCATTCCGCTGACCTGGAAGAGTGTGGTGATCAACACCGAAAAGCTCGAAGCCATGACCGAGGTCGAAATGCGCAAGCTGCCCGGTCTGGACCACGAAGTGGGGACGGTCTGGTCGCAGGCCGGTGTTGTCACCAACCGCGTGGCGCATGCCGCTGAGCGTGCCGGTTTTGTCTTTGCTGTGGACCCCACCTCGTCTGAAGCCTCTTGCATTGGCGGCAATATTGCCATGAATGCGGGTGGCAAAAAAGCCGTGCTGTGGGGCACGGCGCTGGACAACCTGGCCAGTTGGCGCATGGTGACACCGCAAGCTGAGTGGCTGGAGGTGACCCGCCTCAACCACAACATGGGCAAGATCCATGACGTGGAGTTGGCCAGTTTTGAGCTGCAGTATTTCAAGGCCGATGGCAAAACACCAATTCGTACAGAACGGCTCGACATTCCGGGCAAGACTTTTCGCAAAGAAGGACTGGGCAAGGACGTGACCGACAAGTTCTTGAGCGGACTGCCGGGCATTCAAAAAGAGGGCTGTGACGGCCTCATCACCAGCGCACGTTGGGTGGTGCATCGCATGCCCAAACATACCCGCACGGTGTGTCTGGAGTTTTTTGGCAATGCCAAGGATGCGGTGCCGTCGATCGTCGAGATCAAGGACTTCATGTTTGCTGAAGCTTTGCGCTCGGGCGTGTTGCTGGCAGGTCTTGAGCATCTCGATGACCGGTACCTGAAAGCCGTCGGTTACGCCACCAAGAGCAAGCGCGGTGCACAATACCAGGCTGGTTCAAGCATTAGCGTGCCCAAGATGGTGCTGTTTGGCGACATCGCCGGTGACAACGCTGACGATGTAGCGCGCGTTACCTCCGAGGTGGTGCGCATTGCCAACTCCCGCAATGGCGAGGGTTTTATTGCCATCAGCGCCGAGGCCCGCAAAAAGTTCTGGCTGGATCGCAAACGCACCGCCGCCATTAGCAAGCACACCAACGCCTTCAAGATCAACGAAGACGTGGTGATTCCGCTGCCGCGCATGGCCGAATACACCGACGGCATAGAGCGAATCAACATTGAACTAAGCCTGCATAACAAGCTGGGCTTGTGTGACGCGCTATACAATTTTTTCACTCAGGGTAATTTGCCGTTGGGCCGGCAAGACGATGCCAGTGAAATCTCAGCCTCCGAGATGCTGGAGGACCGGGTCGCCCAGGCGCTTGCGTTATTGACGGAGGTGCGTGGCCTGTGGGCGCGCTGGCTGGAAAACGTAGAGCCGCTGTTCACCCAGTTGCAAGACCATTCTTTGCGCGCCAGCTGGAAGGCGCAAATCCGCCAGCCGCTGCAGCAAATCTTCAGCGGAGTGGCATTCGAAGCGATCCTGAAAGAATGCAACTCCATTCACCAGCGCGTGCTCAAAGGCCGGGTTTGGGTAGCGCTGCACATGCATGCCGGTGACGGCAATGTGCACACCAATATTCCGGTCAACAGCGACGACTACGAGATGCTGCAAGCCGCCCACGGTGCCGTCAAACGCATCATGGCATTGGCGCGTAATCTGGACGGTGTGATCTCGGGTGAACACTGAATTGGTATCACCATACTTGAGTTTTTGAGCGATGCGGAGTTGCAGCCGTTCACTGATTACAAAGCCAGAATTGACCCGGAAGGGCGCTTTAACAAAGGCAAGTTGCTTCGTAATTCAGAGCTGGCACCGCAAGCTGGACAAGCTCTGCAGCCTGATTTGTTATATTCCGACCTGACCAACGCCTACACCCCGAGTTTTGGTTTGATGGGGCATGAATCGCTAATCATGCAGCAGTCAGACATTGGCGCAATTGCTGACAGCGTGAAAGATTGCCTGCGCTGCGGCAAATGTAAGCCGGTGTGTGCTACCCATGTGCCGCGAGCCAATTTACTGTACAGCCCGCGCAACAAGATTTTGGCGACTTCCCTGCTGGTGGAGGCCTTTTTATACGAAGAGCAAACCCGCCGGGG
>CAIYNH010000323.1 GCA_903927495.1 uncultured beta proteobacterium | reverse complement strand
GAAAAAGTATCCGCAAGCTGCGGCCGAAATACAACTCTTTCTGGACGTGATTCCAACCTCGGAAAATGGTTTGCAAGAGCTGTACACCCGCACTTTTGAAATCCAGTCGCTGACCACTTTAGCCGTTGGTTACATCCTGTTCGGTGACGACTACAAACGGGGAGATCTGCTGGCTAACTTGAACCGTGAACACGGTCTGGCCGGCACCGACTGCCACGGCGAGCTCGCCGATCAACTACCCAATGTGCTGCGCCTGATTCCGCTGCTTAAGGACGAAGACCTTCGGGAAGAGTTGGTAGCCGAGCTGCTGCTGCCTGCGGTTTCCATGATGATTCGTGAGTTTGACCCAGAGCGCATCTTCAGAAAAGACGAAAACTACCAGAAACACTATAAGACGCTGATTGAAGTGCCCGTGACCGACAAGACCATTTTCTGCAGGCCCTTCAAGGCACTGCTTGAGGTGCTGAGTACCGATTTCAAGATCAGTGCTGAAGGCGGCATCTTGTCGGCCATCATTGCCAAACACCATGGCTCTGACTTTTTGGGAATGATTGAAAAAGAGATGGAAATTGAAACCTCAGCCAACGCCAATAACAGTGGCGCGGATCACTGATCATATGAAAGAGACAAAATCATGAAAGCACTTCACAATTTTTTGACGATCGGCTTGCCCTACATGGCGATCCTGCTTTGCCTGGTGGGTTGTATTTACCGCTACCGATCAATGGGATTTAAGTTTTCTTCGCTGTCTTCGCAATTTCTCGATAGCGAGAAACTGTTCTTTGGCAGCATGATGTTCCACTGGAGCATATTGATGGTGTTTTTGGGACATCTGGTGGCTTTTCTGTTTCCGGGCATCATTCTTAGCCTCAGCAGCGATCCGGGAAATCTGATGATCTTCGAGATGGTAGGGTTCACTTTTGGTTTGGGCACGGTATTTGGACTGGTGTGGTTATTTTTTCGCCGGATCAGCAATGAACGTGTACAAATGGTCACCAACCAGATGGACATCGTGATCGAGTTGTTGATCATTGTTCAGTGCGTCTTTGGTGTCTTCATTGCCTTTAATTACCGCTGGGGTTCGGCCTGGTTTGCCAGTGATCTGTCACCTTACCTCTGGTCAATTTTGGCACTCAATCCACAAACCAGTGCTGTGACGGCCTTGCCCGTTGCTGTGTTGATTCACGTGGTGGTGGCCTTTGTCATTTTGGCGCTGGTCCCGTTCTCTCGCCTAGTGCACTTTTTGGTGGCCCCTTTCAGCTACATCTCGCGCCCTTACCAGCAGGTTATCTGGAACTGGAATCGTAAGCAGATCCGCGACCCCAACACACCCTGGTCTGACGCACGACCGAAAAACAACTGAAAGGCTGAATAATCATGGAATTTGTTCTCAAACGGATGGATCCGGTACAACGACAACCTGAGCGTGGCTCGTTGGAGCAAGACGGTATGTCGCCGATGGACCCACCTGACGCGTATGCGCCACCAAATATGGAACCGGTCGCTGTAGCAGACATGCATCCTTACCTGCAACAGATGGTAATTGAACACCAACCGTTTCTGCTAGAGGTTGAGCGTTTTGAAAACACCATTCTGGCAATCCAAAAGTGTGGCTATACCAAAGAGGCAGATGGGCAACTTAAACACTTTCTTAACTTTATTGATGAAGAGTTTATTGCCCATAACCGGCGTGAGGAAGCGACGTTGTTTCCACTGTTGAAAAAACGGTTACTCGCAACCGCTGAGCACGGCGGCGGTAAAACTCCGATAACGCCAGTGGACCTGATGCAGGACGAACACACCAAGGCGGTTCAGCTTGCTGCAGTTATTCTGAATTTTCTGGGTCTGGCGTTTCGCATACCCGATGAAAAAGTTCGTCTAATTGTGCTGGATGCAGCGTTGGAGCAGGGACGGTTTTTGGTGGAACTGCTGCGCCTGCATATGTTTCGCGAAGACAACCTGATTTTTCCGCTGGCACATCAATTGATCACAGCGACCGAGTTGGAACAGATGTAATCAAATGGATTGGCCCGAGCAGATGCCTACCTGAATGTTATGAATACCATGCACTTGACGGCGTTGGACTCCTGATTGAAAACACTTTCTTGAGCGTAAAAGCCGCTGCGATCCAGCGGTCTTTTTAATGAAAATTGCAGCGAATTCAATTCTGTTTTGTCCAGGAAGTGGAGTCACGATGATTTCAAACTTTGATGCTCTGCTAGCTGCTGCCAGTCAACTAGTTGCAGTGCGACGGCGGGTGCGCTTGACCCTTTGTAGAGTCGCTCGTTTGAACCGCATGGAGGGGGTATGCCCGACGATTTGCTAGTACGACTCCGACGGTTTCACAACCTTACTTTTCCAGGGGTTCAGGAACAGTTTCAGTCCTTGGTGACGCAGGGTCAGCATCCTACAATTTTGTTCATTGGTTGCTCTGACTCACGCTTGGTGCCATATCTGTTGACTGGAACAGGACCAGGTGAA
Organism: uncultured beta proteobacterium; assembly: GCA_903927495.1. Classification (GTDB taxonomy): domain Bacteria; phylum Pseudomonadota; class Gammaproteobacteria; order Burkholderiales; family Burkholderiaceae_C; genus Rhodoferax. The sequence continues at coordinate 1,894 of CAIYNH010000323.1, read as the reverse complement.
TTGTTTGTGGTACGAAATGTGGGCGCTTTCGTCCCGCCTTATGAGATCTCAGCTGGTTGCCATGGCACATCGGCTGCTATTGAGTTTGCCGTTTTGCACCTGAAGGTGTCTCGCATCGTGGTATGCGGTCACAGTCATTGCGGCGGCATTCGAGCGCTATACGATGGAGTTGACCCGCAAGCCTCGAATTTGACGGCATGGTTGAATTTGGGGCGCGAGGCCGTGTTGCCTGAACAAGCGACCGAGGTGGTGCTGCGTCGTACCGAACAACGGGCAGTGATCTTGCAACTAGAGCGGCTCATGGGATACCCAATGATACGCACTCAGGTTGAAGCGGGTCAGATCACCCTGCATGGCTGGCATTATGTGATTGAAGATGGAGAAGTGCATGTATTTGATGTCAAATCGGGGCGATTCATTCCCACGTCTGAGGATGTACACATCGACCATGGCCCCGATGGCGTACGGTGTTGCTAACTCCATTTCTAAATCATCCCCGTCGTTATTGCCTTGCTGCAGAAAAATCTGCAGCGCGATGCCTAGACACAAATGATTTAGAAATGGAATAACCTCTATTTAACCCAATTCATACCACTACAACCAACTGATACACCATGACAATATCAAACTTTGATGATCTGCTGGCCACAGCCCGCCAACAACCCACTGGGCAACGGTTGTTACTCGTATTCGCAACGGCCGAGCTGCCCGAGAATCCAACACCAGAGCAGCGTGCCGGTTTCGAGCAAGGCGCTGGCGGTGCCCTAGTACCAGCCATGTGCGTCGAGAAAACACCCGACGAAATCGTTGACTTTGTCAGTTTGAAGAGAGAGGCGACCCAGTTTGAGATGCCGTGGCGTGTGATATTTGTCAGCAGTCTGTCTGGCACTGTGGATCAAGCTCCCAGCAGCGAGGAAGCTGAACCGGCGTTGCAGCACATGGTGGACTCCATCAAGATGGGAACGTTCGCTAATATGGCGGCGTTCAACGTTGAAGGCAACGCCATTGTGGTCGAATGACACGATCATGGATACAGATTCTTTTGATATGCCCCAGTGTTTGGCCGATACACCGCTGTTCAGTGGCTTGTCAAAAGACGAGTTGGCACGCATTTCTGCCGCTAGCCAACTTAGCCACTATGCCAATGAGTGTCTGGTGTTTCGGGTGGGCGACCCTTGTGAAAGCTTCTATGTCGTCGTCAGCGGGCAGGTGAAGCTCTTTTTGGTGTCTCCCACAGGGCAAGAGAAAGTGGTCGAAATTTTCAGCCCCGGGCAGAGTTTTGCCGAGGCGCTGTTGTTTCTTGACAAGCCTTATATTCTGAGCGCCAAGACGCTCACCGACACCGTATTGGTGTGCGTCAACAAAAATAGTGTGCTTCACGAAATTGATCGCGATGCCCATTTCGCACGGCACATGTTGGCCGGCATTTCAAGGCGACTGCATGGACTGATTTGTGATGTTGAAGGCTATACGCTGCGCAACGGCATGCAGCGTCTGATTGGATATTTGCTGCGCGAGATTGATACCCATGCGCTTACTGCGCAAAACACGGTCACCTTTTCACTGCCCGCCAGTAAAGCCACAGTAGCCTCGCGTTTGTCGCTGACTCCTGAATATTTTTCTCGGATTTTGCATGAGCTCGTGGCGCACAAGCTGATTAAGATTAACCGTCGGGAAATTTGTGTTCTTAACGTGCAAAAACTTGTGAAGTATGGGCACTGAGAGCTTGTCGCTGGCTCGACGAAATCTATTTGTTCTCAGTGCAGCCACAATCACTTCACTTAAGCTTAGGTTTCATGTGGGATAGAGCCACATTTGCGGCATTCCTCAGCGAAGTCCGGCGACTCAGCAGTTCTAGGCCACGAGCACCAATATTCGTGCAGATATTAAGCGG